>JAADEO010000150.1 GCA_013153415.1 Deltaproteobacteria bacterium | reverse complement strand
GCTACAGCATCTATGAAGACACGGTCTACTACTACCTGCACCCCCACATTTCGTACAGGATCTCTGAAAATCACTATCTCCAGCTCCATTATCGTTACGCCCGCAATCGGGATAAAACTCTTTCCGACAACAAAAGCTACGACCGCAACCGGGTCTGGCTCTCACTGGTTTTGAAATTCCCCAAACTGCTGGACTAAAAAAGAGAAACCGGCTTTGACCACCAAGGGGAAAACGGCTTAGCCACAAGCAACCGCTACAGAGCCACTGCTGAAGATAGAAAAAAGGAACACAGGCATGCAGACACCTCCTCCCCAGGAAAGCATCACCAAGGAGCAGATCAAGGGTATCATCCGCCGTCAGAAAGGGATGTTTCTGACGATCTTTTTCCTGGTTCTGACCATCTCCATCATTGTCGCCCTGGCCCTGCCCTCCATATACAGAGCTCAGAGCACGATCCTGATCGAAGAGCAACAGATACCCCAGGAATTCGTCCAAACCACCATCACCAGCTATGTCGAAGAACGCCTCCAGGTCATCACCCAGCAGATCATGAGCCGCCCCCGGCTGCAGGAGATCATCGACCGGTTCAACCTCTACCCGGAAATGCGTAAAAACCACACCCGGGAAGAGATCATCAAGAAACTGCGTGACAACATCTCGCTCGAAACCATCAGTGCCGATGTCGTCGACCGCCGCACCGGACGACCCACCACCGCCACCATCGCTTTCAATCTCTCCTACCAGGGCGAAGATCCCGACACCGTGGTCAAGGTCACCAATCGCCTGACCTCGCTCTACCTCGAAGAGAACCTGCGCCAGCGGGAGGAGCGGGTCACCAACATCACCACTTTCCTGAAACAGGAACGTGAAAGTCTCGCCAAACAAATAGCTCAACTAGAAGAAAACATCAGTAAATTCAAACAGATTCACGGACGTGAACTGCCGGAATTCAACGCCGTCAATCTCCAGGCGGTCAACCGCCTGACCCGTGATCTCGAGCAGAACCGGATGCAGTTGCGTTCTTTGAAAGAGCGCAAACTCTACCTCGAAGGCCAGCTGGCCACGATCGACCCGAGCCGCAACCCGGGCCTGATGCATACTGATGAAGGCCGCCTGCTGCTACCTCCGAAGGAAAAACTGAAAGCCCTGCGGATGCAGCTTCTGTCTCTCAAGGCCCGCTATTCGGATAAACATCCCGACGTCAAGAAAACCGAGCACGAAATCGCCGAGATCGAAGCCCTGCACCCCGAACTGGCCCAGGGCGCAGCCAACGAGCTGAGCGAGAAACGGGAACAGCTGAAAAAGCTGGAAAAAGAGGAAAAAGATCTGGCCGCCCGCCTGGGCGACAAACATCCCGACCGGATCCGCCTGCAGAAGGAGATCAAAATCCTGCGTCGGGAGATCGACGAACTTTCCCGCAAATCCCGAAATGATGCTGAAAACCGCGATAATCTCCAACCCCAGGAGGATGCCACCAATCCCGCCTACATCAATCTCGAGGTCCAGCTCAAATCAACCGAGCTGGAAATCGCCGCCACTGAAGCCGAATACCGGGAAACCAAGAAAAAACTGGCTGAATACCAGGCTCGTCTGGAAAACGCGCCACTGGTGGAACGGGACTACAACCGCTTGAGCCGCGATCTGGAGCAGGCCCAGCAACGCTACGTCGATCTCAGCCACAAGCTCACCGAAGCCCAGGTCGCCCGGCAGATGGAAGAGGCCCAGCAGGGCGAGCGTTTCAAGATCATCGACCCGGCCCAAAAACCGGAAAAGCCTTTCAAACCGAACCGCATCGCTATCGTCCTGATCGGTTTTGTTCTGGCCTTGGGTTTAGCTACCGGGGTCTGCGCTTTGCGGGAGAACCTCGACACCTCGGTAAAAAGCACCAACGAACTGGCCAGGCTCACCGGAACCCCGGTTCTCAGTATCACCCCGTTGATGGAGAGCCCCAGCGAACGCCGCAGACGACGCTGGCGCTATATCCTCTATCTCTGCCTGGTCGCGGCCCTGATCATTGGTGCCCTGGCGGCGATACATTACTTCTACCTGCCACTGGATGTCCTCTGGATCAAAATCCTGCGACGCCTGGATCTCTGAGCACTGCTGCGGCAGGAGAAACAGCATTGAAAGGCTACTCTACAACAGACATTTTTTAATAGCGGATACTTTACAGGCTGGCCATGGATGACATTCTTAAAAAAGCACTCGAACGGACCGAACGGGAAGAACGGGAAAGAGGCGCAAAAGCCGCCGGTCAACAAGCCGGCGAAACAGCGATAACAGCAGCTCAGACACAAAAGCCCGCTGCCCCGTTAACTGCCGCCCCCGAGCAACCGGGGGAAAGCCCAAATGAAACCGGCCCGAGTGAAACCTTAAAGTCAACCCCGGTCGCCGCACCACCCCGGAACCGGAGCACCCGGAAAGTGGAACTGCAGTACGACATTCTCGAAGAGAATAAAATCGTCTACGACTGCCGGCTCAACCCCGTCGCCGACCAGGTGAAGATCTTAAGAACCCAGCTTCTGCACCGGCTTTTGAATCTCGGCGGCAATTCGGTCTTTTTCACCAGTCCGAGGCCGGGCGAAGGCAAAACCGTCAACGCCATCAACATCGCTTTCAGCATCGCCCAGGAAGTGGAGCGTACGGTCCTGCTGATCGATGCCAACTTGCGCAATCCCGCCATCCACAAATACCTGGGGCTGCCGGACGGCCCCGGTCTGGCCGACTACCTGCTGGGCCGAGCTGAAATCAGCGAAATCCTGGTCAATCCCGGCATCGACAAACTCACCATCCTGCCCGGCGGTCAACCCCTGGCGACCTCTTCGGAGATGCTTGGCGCTTCACGGATGGCGGACCTGGTCAACGAGATGAAGAATCGCTACGAAGACCGCATTCTGGTCTTCGACGGCCCCGACGTTCTGACCAACGCCGACTCCCAGATCTTCTCTCATCTGGTCGATGGCGTCGTGCTGGTGGTCGAAGCCGAAAAAACCACCCGCCAGGATGTCGAACAGGCGCTCGAACGCCTGGGCGACGCCAAACTGATCGGTACGATCTTCAATAAGTACCAGACCTGAAACATTCGACAGTCTGAGAGACATGACAAGTTCCACCGGCAAGATCTTGCCCGCGCTACCCCATACAAACTCTGGTTTTCTGCGAGTCCGCCATGTATGAAGAGTTTTACCTGTTAAGTAAAAAACCTTTCGATCTCCTGCCCGATGCGAATTTCCTCTACATGAGTTCGGGCCACGACAGCGCCTATACGCATCTGAAATACGCGGTCCGAGAAAACAAAGGCTTCGTCGTTATCACCGGCGAGATCGGCAGTGGTAAGACCACTCTGATAAACTACCTTCTGCGCCAGTTGCCGGAGGATCTCCAGGTTGCGGTCATCAGCCATACCGATGTCGAGCCGGAACTTTTCTTCAAACTCATCAACCGCAAATTCAACCTCCCCTATCAGGGTCTGGACAAGGGGGAGATGCTGATCGCCTTTCAGGATTTCATCCTCGCCACCCGCCGGGAAAATCGACGCGTCGTCCTGATCATCGACGAAGCCCAGAACCTGCCCGACAACACCATCGAAGAGATCCGGATGCTATCCAACCTCGAGGCGGAACAGGAACTGCTCATCCAGATCATCCTCGTCGGCCAGCCCGAGTTGCGCCAGAAACTGCGCCAGCCCAAACTCAGGCAGTTCCTGCAGAGAGTTACGGTTCATTACCATCTGCAACATCTGAATGAGGAAGAGGTTCGAGAATATATCCGCCATCGGCTCCATGTCGCCGGCTGCCCCAATTACGCCACCCTGTTCACGGAAGAGGCCACCAGCAGAATCTGGGAAGCGAGCCGCGGGGTGCCGCGCATGATCAACTACATCTGCGACCTGGCCCTGGTCCATGGTTACGCCGACGGCAAAACCGTAATCGACCTCCAAATAATCGAGGCGGTCATCAACTCCCGCAACCAGAGCGGTCTGTTCGGTGAACTGCGCGAGGAGATCGGTTCCGAAATAGGAGATCTTCAGACGGATCCGCCTCTTTCCGCTCCGATATCCGGGGAGATATTGAACAGTCTGGAGCAGCGTCTGGCTGCGATTGAACACCAGCTCCAGGAACTGGGCCGAAAATCCGACAAGCAGGCCGAGATCTTCAAAAACCGGGATCTATTGACGATAGAACTCTTCAATCTCCTTAAACAGAGTCTCAAAGATCGCCAGAAGATCGCCCTCCATTTTCAGAAGCTCTACACCCGTTACCAAAAACTGTACGAAACCCTACAAACTCATCGAACCGACAACCGACAGGGGAAATAGCGTGCAAAATCAAACAGAAACGGTAATCAGTGCCAATCAGGATGAGATCAGAGAGATCCTCTCGCAAACCAGGACCATAGCCATCGTCGGGCTCTCGCCCAAGCCGGAGAAGGAGAGTCATCAGGTAGCGAAATACCTGCAGGAGGCGGGTTACCGGATAATTCCGGTCTATCCCAAAGAGGGGGAAATTCTGGGGGAAAAGAGTTACCGGAGCCTGGCGGAAGTTCCGGCTCCGGTAGATATGGTGGATATTTTCAGAAAACCGGAACACATCCCGGCCATCGTCGACCAGGCCCTGGCCCGGGACGACATCAAATTCATCTGGACCCAGATCGGTCTGGTCAACAACGAAGCCGCCCGCAAAGCTTTGGCGGCCGGCCGCCGGGTGGTCCAGGACCGCTGCACGAAGATCGAACACCGACGACTGCTGGCCTAGCTTTTCAATCCGTCCGGAAAACTCTCTCCGACAATCGTCAACTTCTCTTCTGCATTTATCTGGCGAAATACCCGTCGCAAAGGCTGACCAGCCGGTTGAGACTCTCCTCAACCCGCTTTCGGTAAACCTCCAGTTCCTCGGCCGGAGCGTTTTCCGGCACCAGAACCGGCTCGCCGAAAGCGGCGACCAGAGGAGAAAAAGGCAGGGGCAGGAGAAAACGGTCCCAGGAAGAAAAGAGCTTACGGCGCTTGGCGCCGTAAGCCACGGGAACAATCGGGACTCCGGTAGCCTGGGCGATCCTGATGGTACCCATTTTCAGTTTCCGGGCCGGTCCCCGGGGGCCGTCTCCGAGCATCCCGGCACAAGTCCCGGGTTTTTTCTTCATCTCTTCAATCAGCTCCAGCATCGCCGCCGGTCCACCCCGGCTGGAACTGCCGCGTACGGTTCCGAAACCGAGAAGTTCAGCCACCCTGGCGGCCAGGTCTCCGTCCCGGCTACGACTGATCATGATGGTTATCGGCCGCCGGTGATGAAGGAAGTAGATATTGAACAGGCGCTGGTGCCAGGTAACGTACACACAACCCTGGCCCGCTGCGGCCCGAAGACGCTCATCCTCGTCGTTGAGTACCGCGATCCTGAAACACGACCAGCCCCAGAGACGTACCAGAACACTGCCGGCCACCGGCAGCAGGCGCCGGCCGAGGCGGCTGAGCCGGTCGGACTTCGCGACAGGACGCGCCAAGACTATTTCGTATAACGGGAAAGGGTTTCCAGGAAATTCACGGCCACTGGCGGCGGGTCCTGAATCCGTCGGCCAGCGAAGACATCATTGGCGGTCAGACCGCTGAGACCATAGAAATTATCGGTGGCGGCATAGTCGATCTGCAGAACCGAACCGGCCAAAGAGACCCCGGCGAACAGACCCCGGGAACGGGAATAGGTGTAGACTTCGGCCTTCAGGGTGATATCGGTAGCCGCCGACATATCCCGGCCCACCGGCCCGGCCGCGACGGCGGCATCGGCACCCAGGGTGAATTTACCCCGGGCCAGACGCTCGACACTCTGCTTGCTTTTGAAAACCATGATCGCATCGATCGATTGGACCCCGGCCTGAAAACCGAAACTGCCGCCCATCAAAGTGACAAAGACCGGGTTCGACCAGTTACCGTCATCCTTACGTACCACCACGATCCCCCAACCGTAGCGACCACCAGCGATGAACCCGGCCTTGATGATGCCGGGTATCACGGCAATCGCCTGGGCATTGCGCAACAATGCCGGAGGAGCCGCGTTATCCGGAATCTGGACAAATTGCCGAATAACATCGGTACAGATTTCTACCTTGGCGACCTCCTTGCCGTTACCAGCCCAGGCACCGACAGTTGGCAACAGAAGCAGCAACATCACTCCCGACAACAATATTTTCATCATAAGATGTCTCATAATCTGCTCTCCTGATATGAAGATTTACAGCAAAAGGGTATTCCGATCCTTTTTCAAACCTGAAAGATAGTTGACTTCCCCGTTCCAGTCAAGAGATAAAAGGCCAGCTTGTAGGCCCAGGATAAATGTGCTAATGCAGGGATAAATCCCGCAACCCGAACGGTTCCGCAAGGCGCGGATTGGCGACAATCCGACTGCCGCCCCAACTTTTCCGGAGAAACAGCTCAAACCATGTCATCCAAGCAAGAAAACCCTTTCAAACCCGGTGCCGGCCCCGACCCGGAAATGATCCTGCGTTTACGGGAAGGGCGCTGTCATGACCCCCACGCGCTACTCGGCTGCCACCCCGATGGACCCGGGTTTTTCGTGGCCCGGGCCTGGCATCCGGAAGCTGTCGGAGCCGAATTTCTGCTTTTGGCGGAAAATGGCGGGCCGGGGCGGAAAATGACCGAGATCGCCCCGGGACTGTTCGCCTGCCGCCAGCCGGGAGACTGCCCTGAAGCAGCTTCCTACCGCTACCGTTTCCATTTCGCCGACCGAAGCACCTGGGAGACCCACGACCCCTACAGATTCTCCCCGGGACCGGGCGAACTCGATCTCTACCTCCTGGCGGAAGGTCGCCATCAGCAGCTTTTCAACTGGCTGGGAGCCCATCCGCAAACCCGCGGCGGGGTTTGCGGTACTGCATTCGCGGTCTGGGCCCCGAATGCCGAGAGGGTCAGCGTGGTCGGCGATTTCAACCACTGGAACGGGCTGCGCCATCCGATGCGCTCACTGGGAGAGACCGGTGTCTGGGAACTCTTCATTCCCGGGCTGCAACCCGGTACCCTCTACAAATATGAACTGCGCACCCGTACAGGCGAACTGCGCTTGAAAACCGATCCCCTGGCCTTCCGGATGGAGTTGCGGCCGCAGAACGCGTCCCTGGTTTTCGATCATGGAAACTACATCTGGGGAGATCGGGAATGGGAGACCCGACGCCAGGATAAACAAAAGGGCGAGGTCCCGCTGGCGATCTACGAGGTCCATCTCGGTTCCTGGAGAAGGCCACCGGAAAGGGATTTCCCCAACTACCGTGAGCTGGCCCCGGAACTTATCGCCCACGTCAAAGAGATGGGGTTTACCCATATCGAACTGCTGCCGATCAGCGAATACCCCTTCGACGGCTCCTGGGGCTATCAGGTCAGCGGCTACTACGCTCCCACCAGCCGTTACGGCGATCCCGACGATTTCAAGTTCTTCGTCGACTACTGCCATCAGCACGGAATCGGCGTCATTCTTGACTGGGTCCCGGCCCACTTCCCCAAGGATGATTTCAGCCTGCGCCGCTTCGACGGCACCGCCCTCTACGAACACGAGGATCCGCGCCGCGGCGAACATCCCGATTGGGGCACCCTGATTTTTAATTTCGGCCGGCCCGAGGTCGCCAATTTCCTGGCCGCCAACGCCAATTTCTGGTTCGAATACTACCACATCGACGGACTCCGGGTCGATGCCGTGGCCTCGATGCTCTATCTCGATTACAGCCGCAAAGAGGGCGAATGGCTACCCAACATCTACGGCGGCCGGGAAAATCTCGAAGCCATCGATTTTCTCCGGCAGCTCAACCGCGACATCAGGAGACTCTACCCCGACCGTCTGATGATTGCCGAGGAATCGACCAGTTGGCCCGGGGTCAGCCGGGCCCCGGAACTCGGCGGACTGGGTTTCGATTACAAGTGGAACATGGGCTGGATGAACGACACCCTGGCCTATTTCCAGATCGACCCCCTCTACCGCACCTACCATCACAACCAGATCACCTTTTCGATCATCTACGCTTTCAGCGAACATTTCCTGCTCCCCTTCTCCCACGACGAGGTGGTCCACGGCAAGGGATCGCTTTTCAACAAGATGCCGGGCGACGACTGGCAGAAATTCGCCAACCTGCGGCTGCTTTTGGGCTATCAATTCACGCATCCCGGCAAAAAACTGCTTTTCATGGGTACCGAGCTGGCAGTCAGGAAAGAGTGGGATTTCGCCTCCCAGATCGACTGGAAACTGCTTGAAAATGATGAGCGCCGACAGCGTTTTTTCAATTTTTGCCGGGATCTCGTCAGACTCTACCGCCATTTGCCGGCGCTCTGGCGCAAGGACCATGAGGAGAGCGGGTTTTCCTGGATCGACTGCCACGACCACCGCAACTCGATCCTCATCTACCAGCGCCGCGGCAACCCGGAAGAAAACCTCATCTGCATCCTCAACCTGACTCCGCTCACCCATTTCGATTACCGCATAGGTTTGCCTGAAACCGGAACCTTCAGAGAGATCTTCAATTCCGATGCCGCCTTCTACGGCGGCAGCAACCAGGGCAACCTCGGCCGGATCGAAGCTCAGGCATTGTCCTTCCACAATCTGCCGGCCTCAGCGGAAATCACCGTCCCTCCCCTGGCCCTCCTGATCCTGGAAAAGGAAAATCCGCAGGCGACTGATTAACGGGCTTGACAATTCTTCACCCCTGAGGTTATGGAAAACAGTCGGCAGGTTCACGACAAACCATCGCATACCAGGAAAACATATGCAGGAAATACGTTTTCACGGCCGTGGCGGCCAGGGGGCGGTGATCGCTTCGAAGATCATGGCCCAGGCGCTCTTTTACGAAGGGCTCTACGCCCAGGCTTTTCCGACTTTCGGAGCTGAACGCCGAGGGGCGCCGGTGGCGGCTTTCGTCCGCTGCGACAACCAGGTTATCAATATCCGCAGCCGGGTGACCACTCCCGATTTTGTTATCGTTATGGCGGCCCGCCTGATCGAGACCGTTCCGGTCACCGACGGACTCAGGGAGAACGGTGCCCTGCTGATCAACAGCA
>JAADEO010000011.1 GCA_013153415.1 Deltaproteobacteria bacterium | reverse complement strand
GGCCCGGCCAGTCGGACCGGGCCTGAGGAAACGGACGGCGTTCATTAGCGGACCGGCACTGGACCGGAAAGACCAGGAACCAGACAAGCACGGCGGACAAAAGGAAAACGGCGGAAGAAAATCGCGCGTTAGTGTCAGTCATCGCTCATCTCCTCCGGCGGCCGCTCGCTTTTTCCAGCTCACGGCGCTGGGCCCGACGGGCGGAGGCGCCGCGTGCGACCGCTATCGGCTCGAAACTGTCGCGGTCGAGGCCGCTGACATACATCGCGGTCGAAATCGTACCCGGAGTCGGAGTGAAATCCTGGAATTGCCGGGCCTTGAGTCCCCAACGCCGCAGTTTCCCGGCCAGTCTCTTCATCTCCTCCAGAGTGCATCCGGGATGGGAGGAGATCAGGTAGGGAGAGAAGATGGCACGGCCTCCTTTGACAGCCGCGAGTCGCCGGGCTTCGCGAAGAAAGGCTTCGAGTTCGAGCCCGTCGTTCTTATGCATCAGGCGCAGCACTTCGGGCTCGGTATGCTCGGGCGCGATCTTCATGACTCCGGGCAGATGGCGGGTCAGCAGGCGGGCCAGCAGTTTCGGAGTCTTGCGCAAAAGGGCCAGACGCAGCCCCGAAGAGACCAGCACCTTCCTGACGCCGGAGACGCGCTCGGCCGCCGCCAGGAGATCAATGAAAGCGCGTTCGTCCACTCTGAGGTGTCGGCAGGGTTCGGGATAGAGGCAATCGGCTTTTCCGCAGGACGCGGAACGATCGCAGGCGGTGGCGTAGAGGTTGGCGGTCGGGCCTCCGAGATCGCTGATCGTCCCGGAAAAACCGGGCCGGGAAGCGACGATGGCGGCTTCCCGAACCACCGAATCCCGGCTCCGACTGGTCACCCTGACGCCCTGGTGCCGGGTCAGGGCGCAGAACGAACAGTTGCCGGAACAGCCGCGGACGATGGTGATCGAATCCCGTATCATCTCCCAGGCCGGCAGCTGGCCGGAAGTCGGATGCGGCCGCCGGGTAAAGGGCAGTTCGTAGACCCGGTCCAGTTCCGCAGTGGTCAGGATCGGGGCCGGGGGATTTTCCAGGACCCAGCCGCTTTTCTGTTCCTGGAGCAGAAGCGACGCATCTCTTTGCGCCTGGCGGGCCCGCCGGTCGATTTCGAGTTCAGCCTTGAGAAAGGCCCGGGGGTCGGAGGTGATTTCATTCCAGCCCGCCAGGCGCACGACCCGGTCTGCCGCCGGCAGGGCTTCAACCTCCCTGGTTGTGAGTTTTTCACAGGTGCCGGCGATCCCGGAAAGTCCTTTGCCGTCCCGCAGCCGTTCGGCGATTTCCAGAACGGCCCGCTCCCCCATTCCGTAGACCAGGAGGTCGGCCTTGGCATCGACCAGAATGGAGGAACGCAATTTCTCCTGGCGGTAGTCGTAATGAATGAAGCGCCGTAGCGAAGCTTCGAGGCCGCCCAGGATGATCGGGGTTTCGGGGAAAGCTTCGCGGGCCCGGTTGGCATAGACGATTGTCGCCCGGTCGGGCCGCCGGCGGCCGCTTTTTTTACGCTCTCCGCCCGGAAAATAGGGATTTCCATCCGGGGAAAAGGGATCGCTGTCACGCACTCGGCCGTTGCCGGTATAGTTGGCGACGATCGAATCGAGGTTGCCGGCGGAAATCCCGAAAAAGAGCCGGGGCCGACCGAATCTCCGGAAATCTCCACAACCCTCACGGCAGTCGGGCTGAGCCAGAATTGCGACCCGGAAACCATGGGCTTCGAGCCAGCGGCCGATCAATGCCACCCCGAAAGAAGGGTGATCGACATAGGCATCCCCGGTGACCAGAACGATATCGACCTCGTCCCAGCCGCGGGAATGAGTCTCAGCCCGGGTCGCCGGCAGGAAGGAATCCTCTGGTAAACTCAAAAAAAGACCTCAATTCTCCTTGCCAATGGAGCTTTCGCCGCCGCAGATTCGGCGACTGAACCTCACTCCAAGATTTCGGCCAGGGATCCTTTCAAACGGGCGATCATCTCCGAATAGGGCAGATCGGGATCTGCAGAAACCGAATCCTCGATCTCGTGGGCCAGATCCGCCAACTCGAAGAACCCGACATTGGCCAGACTGCCTTTGATACTGTGAGCAACGCTCCCGAGGCGATCGAGATCATTCTCCGCCAGAGCCTGCTCCGCTTCATCGAAGCCGCTTTTCAACGAATCGCGCAGCGACGCCACCATCAGTTCGATGGAATCGTCGTCAAAATGATATTTCTCGCGCAGAAACTGTTCAACCTGAACCTTGCTGACAATGGGACTCGACTCCGCCTTAGGTTCGGCCATAGACGCGTTGCCATCCCTGTTTTCCGATTTCGGCCCGGCCCCATCGCTCCCGGAAACCTCTGCGCCGGGCTTGCCAGAAGGAAAATAATAACGGATGAGCCGATATATATCTTCCGGCTGAAACGGTTTCCTGAGATTGTAATCCAGGCCGCAATCGGCATACTCCTTTTCGGATCCGCAGAGCAGATTGGCCGTAATCGAAATAACTATAATATGTCTGCCCGCAACCCGCTGGCGCACTTCGTTCAATAATTCACGGTGGATCCCGGTTTTGAGACCCTCGATTTCCCGAACTTCCTCCCCCTTTTCAAGGCTGCGGAGGATTCGGGTCGTACTGAGCCCATCCAACACCGGCATCTGGATGTCCATAAAAATCAGATCAATCTGCTCGCGGGCCAGGATTTCGAGCGCCTTCAGGCCATTTTCAGCCGTATGGGGAGCGAAATCCCTCTTTACCAATATCGCCTGCAAAAGTTTCCGGTTGAGCTTATTGTCATCGACGATGAGAATACCCGGTCGGCCACCCTCCCGGCATTCCGACTCCGGCACTGTTGTTTCACGCTCTTCAGGTCTTTCCGCAAGCCGCAGAGGAACCTGGAAGCAGAATCTGGCGCCCTGGCCGGGAAAGCTCTCGCACCAGATCCGCCCCGCCATCAACTCCACCAGTTTCTTGCTGATGGCAAGTCCGACGCCGGTTCCACCGCTGCCTCTGGTCAGGGAATCGTCGAGCTGGAAGAAGGTGGAAAAGATGATCTCATGTTTATTCTCAGCGATCCCCGGACCGCTATCCTCGACGCAGAACTTCAATTCAAGGGTGTCGCCGGACGCTGTTCCGGCGACTTCGATTTCAGCCACGAAGAGCTTCACATAGCCATCACCGGTAAACTTGATGGCGTTATCGAGCAGGTTGAAAAGCACCTGCTTCAAACGATAGCCATCGCCTGACAACCATCTGAACCCTTCCGCGACCGGAAAAACCTGTAGTGAAAGCCCTTTCTTAGCGGCCTTGTAAGCGAATATCTCCTGCAATTCGTCAAACAGGAACTGAAGATCGAAAATCTGTTCATTCAGCACCAGCCCAGCTTTCTCGAGTTCCGTGAAATCGAGCAGATTGTCGACCAGGAAAAGCAATTCGCTGTTGCACCTGTCCAGTTCGGCCAGAAGATTTTTCTGCTCGGCACTCAACGGGGTCTGCTGCAGGTGCTGGCTGATACCGGCTATTCCCGTCATCGGTGTCTTCAACTCATGACTCATGTTGGTCATGAACCTGCTTTTGATCCGCGCCGCCTCGGCCGCCAGCCGTTGCGCTTCCTCTAATTGCCGGCGGGCCTCTTTGTGCTCCCTGATTTCATCCTGCAGGTCGACGTTGACCTGCTCGAGAGCGCACTTGGAGGTAAAAACCTCGTGCAACAGGGACTCGTTCTCCAGGCGCAGGCAGATGCTGGAGTAGATCGACTGGTAGATCTTACCGGCCATTACGTACAGGGTCGTCAGATACAGACCCGTCAACACCAGCATGGTGACACCGTGGATACCGCCTTCATAGGCGAACCTGGCTATCAAAGGCAACAACAAGACCAGTATATAGGCTCTGTACAATCCAACGACCGAGGCCATACTGGTCAGGGCTCCGGCGGCGATTCCCAAAAGCATGCAGACCAGAATCATCTGCTTATGAACATCGTTTGCGGGGAAAATGAAGATGGCGGCTACTCCCCAGAGAACCGCTCCGGCCAGCACCAGGCATCTGAAAACGAAAAAACCGCGGCTCCACCGGTTACTCTGCTCCGGAATTTCGATCCGGCAGAGTGCTCTTTCACTAAGATAGCGCAGACCGTAAGAGCTCAGTAGGGCCGAGAGCCACGACCATAATCGCACCGACTCGACCGTAGAGTGAACCACCACCGTATAAACCAGGCTTAAAACAACACCCGCAAATATGGTGTAGCGCAAATTCTTCAGGGCCATCGTCTCGAGCTCGATCCGAGCCCGACGGGCGATACTGTTGAATTCTCTATCAGTCAAGGCTAGTCTCTCATCTGCTCTCTGACTTCGATAAAACGATCCTCCAAGGCCAGGAAAGCATCTATCAGGCGTGGGTCGAAATGAGTGCCGCGACCTTCCACCATGATTTTCCGGGATTTTTCGTGACTGAAGGCCTTTTTATATACCCGTTCACTGGTCAGCGCGTCGTAGACATCGGCGACCGCCATGATGCGAGCCGCGATCGGAATGCTGTTGCCGACGAGTCCGGCGGGATAACCGCCTCCGTCCCAGCGCTCGTGGTGATACATCGCCACCTCGAACGCGATCCGCATGGTCTGCGATCCGGTCTTGATATAGATATCGCTTAAGAGGTTGCCGCCGATAGTGGAGTGCTCCTTCATTATCTCGAACTCCTCTTCGGTCAGACGACCGGGCTTGCCAAGAATATTATCCGGAATCCCGACCTTGCCGATATCATGCAGCGGAGTGACCTGGGCGATCTCCTTGACCATGAGATCGGTAATTTTCATCTCGGGATGTTTTTCACGCAGATAGAGGCCCAGAATATGGGAAAAAGCCTGGGTTCTTTCCAGATGCATGCCGGTTTCATGGCTGCGGGAATCCGCCAACCGGGCCAGCGACATGATCAACTCGTCCTGGGTCTCCAGTTTGAGCAGTTGCCGGCCGCCCTGTATCCTCAACCTGAGCTCTTCGGGAAAGACCGGCTTGGTCAGGAAATCGTTGGCTCCGCAGGAAAGGGCTTTGACGATATCGCCCTTGTCGGCCAGGCTGCTGACCACGATAATATAGATGTAACGGAACTGTTTTTTCCGGATCATCCGGATCAGTTCATAGCCGTCCATTACCGGCATCTTGAGATCGGTCACCATGAGCCTGATTTCAGAATCGGCCTGGCACAGAGCCAGGGCTTCGGCACCGTTCCTGGCTTCCAGAACCTCATAACCCTCTTTTTCGAGGATCAATTTCAGCAGCAGGCGCTGATCATCCATATCCTCGGCGAGAACGATCTTGGCCCGATCGTCTTCCGTCGCCATGATTTTATTGACGACGACCTCGTTCTGCGGATCGACGAAACCGAGTTCACGGAAGAAAACCACATCGGTTTCCAGGATGTGCTCTTTGACCCAGTTCTGCAGATAGAGTATCGTTTCGGAAGTGAGGTCCTCTTCATTCCGCTGGTAAGCATCAAGCAGAGCCAATGCCTGCTCAACAAATCCCTGATGGATCGCATGGTGGGCCTCATAACGCGGATGAACCCTGAAAAAATCCTCTTCGGCTTTGAAATGGTAGTCCGTATAAGCGACCACCTCCTCCAATACCCTGCCGATCACCTCACGCTGCTGCCCGGTGGCGCTCGCCGATACCAGTTCGTTGAGCAGAGAAATCAGTTTGCGATGCTGATAGTCGATTTTTCTAATGCCGACGCTGAACGATTCGTTCCACTCTAAAATACCCATTGGACCAACACCTTAACCAGTACCAGACTATTGAGTAACCACGACACCGGTCTAAAGCGAAAAAGCGGAAAACCGGATATCATACTCTGCAAAAACCAGATCGTTTGTAAGCCTCTGATCAATCAAGAAGAATCTCTTGGAATAACATAATCATGAAACAATAATCCAGTGGAGTTTTCCGACAAAATCCCTTATAAGCCGGGAAACAGGCACTCAACATCAACCTCCCAGCACCCACACTCAGCTTTCATCCGACTTCGACAGTTTATTTTCAAATGCCCTATGTTTTTCGAGGCACCTTAACTCTTGACACTACCCTCGATTAATTTTTGCAAAAAAAGCCTGAGATTGGTAGTATGAGAAAATACGATTATAAAATCATCCAGATTTCATCAGGCTGAGTCGGCGGCGTAACCCCTGGAACCAAAAAAAACATCAATCATCATGGTCTGAAAATGCTTGATATTCAAAACAAAGCGACTCACCTGCTTATCACTTTAAAAGGGGATGTGAGTCTGCCGGTCCTCAAGGAGTCCATCAACGAAGTTATGGATCTCAACGCAACCCTGGATGTGAACGTTATCTGGGATTTCAGTAATTGCATACTTTTGATCGGACAGATGGAATTTTATGAGATTGTCGACCTTATCCAACAGAAACGCCCGGCCCATGCCCGAAGATCGAAAATGGCAATTGTCGCTTCATCGGGAATTACCCAGGCTTTGATCTCATTCTGGAAAAATGTGGCCGAATCACTGCCTTATTCGATTGGCATCTTCATGGCGGTTGAGGAAGCTGAGAAATGGTTGGAATGAAAGGATACTGCCCGTCGGTTTTAGGCTGCCGGGTCATATTGTTATGACAGAAGAAGTTACCAGGTTGATCACAACGACGACGGAGCTGACGGAACTCTGTCGTCACATCAGAGATGCCGGAAGGGTCGCGGTCGATACCGAATTCGTCTGGGAACGCACCTTCTATCCCGAACTCGGTATCGTCCAGCTCGCCATTGACGAAGAACGAGGCTGGCTGCTCGATATTCCAGCCCTGGCGGGTCATCTCGATGAATTGGGTGCAGTCCTGGCCGATCCGGCGGTCGAAAAGATCATCCACGATGCCCGTCAGGACCTGACGATTTTGAAAAAGGCCGCAGGCGGTTATCCCAAAAATATCTTCGATACCAGGTTGGCGGCCGGTTTTGTCGGCCCTTCGGCCAGTCTTTCACTCTACGACGCCTGCCGCCGTTTTACCGGCCGTACTCTCGATAAGGGAGAAACCCGGAGCAACTGGCTCAAACGACCGTTAAGCCCGGCCCAGTGTCGTTATGCCCTGTACGATGTTTTTTTTCTGCCGGAAATCCGGAGTCGCATCATGGAATTGGCGCGGAAACTGGGTCGGTGCGAATGGATCGCGGAAGAGATGAAGATCTACGACGATCCCGCTCTTTATGACGAGGCTCCCCTCGGCGAGGTCTACGGCAAGGTCAAGGGTGCCGCCCGCCTGCAGCGACAGGAACTTGCGGTATTGAAAGAGCTCGCCGCCTGGCGCGACCGCGAAGCCCGGCGCCGCAACCGGCCCCGGCGCCACATCATTCCCGACGATCCCCTGCTCAATCTCGCCATGAGCCAGCCCGACAGCATCGAAATCATCAAAAAAAGTTGCGGTCTCTCACCCAGGGCGGCGCAGCGCTACGGTGCCAAACTGCGGGAAATCATCCGACAAGGCCGCCGTATTCCCCAAAACGACTATCCCCCTTCCCTGCGCAAAACCCATAACCGCAATCTGGCCTTGAGAGCTCGTCGTCTGCTCGATTTCATCCAGGAATTCTGTTCCGACAAGGAACTCGACCCGGCCCTGATCGCCAACCGCCAGGAGATCGAAAAGCTCCTGCGCGCCGCCGATCCCCCCGCCTGTCCCATCCCTCTGACCCGGGGCTGGCGCCTCGAGTTCATCGGCCGCGAGATCCTACAACGCCTCTAAGCCGGCAGCCGACAGCGTAAACTAAAATCTTAAAGTATCGTATCAAGCCTTCCCACTACTGGGTCAGGCTGATCTTGGGCTTGTAGTCTGAGATTTTACCGTTTTTGTCGGCCACGCCGAGCAGGAACATGGTGCCGCCGGGGAAATGGCCGTTGTTGGTCGAGCCCCATTCGGCGTGGTCGTGGACCGCCCACCAGCCGGGAATTTTGGGTTGCAGGATGAGGTCCTTGGCCTGGCCCGGAAAAAGCGGTACGGTATTGATTTTCAGGGGCTGGGCCAGGGGGTTGCCATCGATCGCCACGACCAGCAGCTGCAGGCCGTGGAAATGGAAATAGTGGGGAATGTTGCCGGCGTTGATCATCCTTAAGCGCACGGTCTCGCCGACCCGGGTCATGACCGGCGGCACCAGAGGATAGGGGTGGCCGTTGATCAGGTGATACTTGTAGCTCGGTTTCGGCAGACCCCTGAGATAGGGACTCTTGAACCCCTCTGCGATCGCCCTCCGGTAGTCGGCGACGCTGCCGAAAAGCTTCTCACCGCTCGCCTTGTGAGTTGCATCCGGCGATTTTTTCTTCATCGCCTCCATGGCGTGCATCTTCTCCATCATCGTCAGCATCTTCTCCTGCCATTGCGGGTCGATGCTGTCGACCATCATCGTCTTATCGAGGGTGACGTCGTATCTGCGGTTAAGGTCGTCGGCCGGGTTGCGGGGATGAATAATCAACGGCCCGTACATGCCGCCGCTGATATGCAGCAGGGTGCTCCAGTGGCAGTGCCAGAAACGGGTGCCGGCCGGGGCGGCGACAAACCTGTAGACCTGGGATTCACCCTTTTCGATCGGATCCTGGGTGACGTAGGGCACCCCGTCCTGGTCGTTGGGAATCTCGAGACCGTGCCAGTGGATGGTATGGGGCAGGGCCGAGTTGTTGATCACCTTGACTTCGACGATATCGCCCTCGGTAACCTCGATCTTCGGCCCCGGCACCTGCCCGTTGATCATCAGCGACTTGACTTTGACATCGGGCAGGATATCCCAATTGCCGATGCTGATTTCGAAGGTGTAGCGTTTGACCTGGCCGGCGGCCGCCGAAAGCCCCGGCAGATTCAGCAGTATGAGCAGCCCGGAAAACAGGGCCATGGATAATCTTTTTTTCATCATTGCACTCTCCCCTTCTCCACTTCCGGCAGAAATGCCGGGACCGGAACCGGAAAGAAAATCCTCCCGGTTCCGGCCGCGGTCGGTCTGACGGTTATCTGTCAGTCCATCATCTTTATCTGCGCCTTGAGACTCAAAACCATCTCCCGCATCATTGCCTGGGTCGTCTGCGGACACTGACAGCCCGGCATCATCTGCCCCGACTGGCCCATCTTGGCACATCTCTTCATTTTCGCGCAACAGCCGTTTTCACCGCAAGCATC
>JAADEO010000086.1 GCA_013153415.1 Deltaproteobacteria bacterium | reverse complement strand
GAGCCGGCCAGGGTCGAGAAGGCCATACCGCAGGGAGTCTCGCCCGGGTAGTCGCGGTCGACGACCATGATGCCGTTGGCGGCGAAGAGACAGGCGGCGATGGCTTCGAAACAACCGCAAGAGGTCATTGGGTCGACCAGGATGGAGTAGGCCGAGAATGACTCGAAAGCGTTACCGGAAGCCGGAGCCACGAATTCGTCGACGCCTTTCCATTTGCCGAGACGCTCGTCTACCACGTCGCCCTTGGCGATCGGCTGGTTGGGGCCGTGCTCGTTGATTTCGTAGGAAGCCCGGCAGTCGAGCCAGTTGTAGGCACCGCAGAGACCGGGACGCTCGGGGGTCACGACGCAGACGTGGGTCGGAGCGAAGGACTGGCAGAGCGAACAGGAGTAATAGGTTTCGGTGGTCTCGTCGTTCATGTCGGAGAGACGGTTGTCACGCTCGACCCAGGTCTTGCGGGCGACTTCGAGGTGTTCTTTAACCTTCTCTTCATCGGTGAAGATGGTAACCTGAACTTTGTCGACGATAGCACCGAATTCGTTGTGCAGTTTGGCGTGCAGGATGGTACCGAAATGCTCCAGAGTGAAACCGGCTTCGACAGCTTTCTTGGAAACGCGCATCCAGACGATATCACGCTGGCCGATATGGAGGATACCCTCGGCGCCGTTCAGCAGGTGATGGCACTGGCGCTCGAGAATCGGCTCGAAGTCTTCCTGCAGCTTACGGCCGGCCAGTTCGATCCAGATCCCGATCGGCAGCAGAGCGCCGGCTTCGATATCCTTGATGTTGGGCCCGACAACCGTGAATTTGCCGTCATCGACCTGGTCCAGAGGTTTGGAGTAGGCGAATTCGAAACCAATCGACTTGGGTCCACCGAGCTCGACGAACATCGCATCCTTTTTGATCCGCTCACCTTCGAAAGCGGGACCGTAGGACATCGGAATGTCGATCTTGGAGATGGTGATCTTGAGACCGCGGATCTCGATCGCCTTGGAAACGATCTCTTCCTGCGGGATGTTGGAGACGACGTGCTCGTAAGTACAGATGCCGGTCGGCAGAATCTCGGGAATGTCGGTGTCGGCGATGGTCGGGTAACCCCAGTTGATACAGCCGGCAGCCGCAGCGTATTTCTCATCGTCGACCTCGTCCAGAGCGAGAACGAAGGCGAAGACGCGGTCTTTACTGTATTTCAGGACTTCTTTGAAGTCGCCGGGGGTCTTACCACCGAAAGTCAGGGCGGCGCGGGTTGCGAAACCGAGAGCGTGGATGGCGGCCGAAGTCGGTTTGCCGAAAGGTACGAGACGGGTGTTCCAGCCGAGCTGGACGCCGCCCTCTTTGAGCTGTTCGGCAAAGGAGACGCCCTGAGGATTGGAGCTCGCCATGAAGACGTAGATGCTCTTTTCCTGAAGTTCCTTGGCGATCTTGACGGCGGTTTCGACGTCCTTGGCAGCACCGACGATGGCGGCGAAACCGGGAGCCGAACCGTCAACGAACTCGACCCCACGTTTACGCAGGATAATGTCGTCGGCGGCACCGAGCCAGATATCGGGATCGGTGTCTTCCGGATCTTCCTTGCTCGGCAGGTAGGGGCACTTTTCCGGGTCGAGATAGAGCAGGGATTCTTCGAGCTCGAAAGCGAAAGCGGTGGCCATACCGGCGTCGAGGCCGGGGCCTAAGTACGGCAGCCAAGCTTCTTCGGCCGGCAGTTCGGGCAGCAGTTGGCGGCATTTTTCGATAACTCCGGGCATGTCGCCGAGTTTCTCGACCTTGTAGCCGGTGATACCGTAGATGACGGGCAGGTAATAGGCGGTGTTCGGCAGAACGACCTCTTTGTCGGCGCCGTATTCCTGGATGGCGGCGTTAACTTTACCTTCGACCCGGTCGACGATGGCGTGGGCACCGCGGATGGCGGCGGTGATGATCAGTTTAGACATATCTTATATCCTCCTGGTGCAGACTTCTTGCCTGCTTTTTAGACGAAGATTTCAGTGTTGTGTAAAGTCTAGGCCAAGAGCTCGTCGATGCACTCTTCAACCAGTTTGACCGCTTTGGGGTTACGCATGATCAGCAGGTTGGAGCCGGCCAGCAGCATATCGATGCCGGTGGTGGCTTCCCAGAGAACGCCGCGTTTTTCCATGTCGGGACCGAAAGCCGGCTCTTCCTCTTCCGTCAGCTTGACTTCACGGGCCTTCCAGCACTCTTTACCGAGATCGTTGATCATCGGGCACTGCATCTTCTCGTCATTCTGAGCCAGGGCGGCCAGCGAGATCCGCTCCATAACCGAATAGGAGTACTCAACCCCATAACCGAGAGCACCGGTTGAGGGTTCCATGATGATCTTTTCCATCGGCAGGCCGAGGTTGTTGATGAGGATGTTCATCTGTTTGGCCATGTTGACATCGATCGGACTCTGGGAAACGACATTGTGACCGTAACCGAGACAGGCGGCGGCGATCTTCTTGTAGTTCTCTTCGACGGCCGGACCGATGAGCAGATTTTTGCCTTCATTGGCTTCGCAGACCTTGGAGAGGACTTCGGCATCTTTTTCGATGTTGCCGCTGCCCCAGACAACCAGGGGAACCGAAATGGCGTCGATCATTTTGCCGACCAGCTCGGCGGCGTAATCGGCGCTCTTGTTTTCACCGTTGGGATCGGTCGAAGCCAGCTGCAGGCAGATGGCCTTGGCGCCATACTCTTCGATATTCTTCTTGGCCCAGGCGATCGGGTCATTGATCACATCTTTGAAAGGCTCAACCACGGCAGCCGGCCACTCGGGATCGACCACATCGTAAACTTCCATGGCGACGATGGGTTTGTGCGGAATTTCGCCGTCAAAGGTGCAGAAAGGCATGGCCGCCTGACCGCCAACGGTGAGCGCCTGGTCACCGCTGCCGAAAGTCAGGGTGCCCATTTTCCCGGAATACTTCTCTGTCTGTGCTGAAAATGCCATCAGATATTCCTCCTGTTAGAGTTGATGGGTTAAATGTTCGAAGTTACTGAGCTTTTATTTAGGGTTATATAATATCGCCTTGACGGCTGTTTTCCCGTGATTTCCAATACATCATTTTAAAACTGTACATTGTATATTTGCAAAGCGCGGGACTATAAACATATCCGGAAAATTATTTCAAGGAAAATATTGCCATATTTTTATTGCGGAAATATTTTCGGCATGATTTTCCCGATTTCCCGGTAGGAGACGGCCTCGGCCGGCAGCTTGACGGTGGGTTTGCCCTCCCGGTCGAACTCGGCGATCAGAGGATCGTCAGGAATAACGCCGGCCAGCTCGATGCCGATTTCGTCGATCAGGTCGTAGGCTTCCTGGACCAGCTTGCCTTTCGGGGCCCGATTGATGACCAGGGCCAGGCGGCCGACCTTGAGCTTGATCTCCTCGACCAGTTCCTTGATCCGGCCGGCGGTGCGGATACCGCGCAGGCTCGGGTCGGAGACTACCAGCAGCAGGTCGATCTCTTTCATCAGCAGGCGGCTCAGATGTTCCATTCCGGCCTCGTTGTCGATGACCACGTACTCGTACTCCTTGACCATGAAATCGATGAACTTGGTGCAGAGCGAGTTGGCGTAGCAGTAGCAGCCGGCCCCCTCGGGACGTCCCATGGTCAGCAGGTCGTAGGTTCCGGTTTCGACCAGAAGATTCTGGATATGGTACTCCATGTAGGCCTCTTTGGTCATCCCGGTGGGCACGTCGGTTTTCATGCCTTCGCGCAGGTCGCCGATGGTGCCGGGCACCTCGACATCGAGAACTTCTCCGAGATTGGCGTTGGCGTCGGCGTCGACCGCGAGAATCGGCTTCATGCCCTGTTCCGCCATCCAGCGCAGGATGAGACCGATCATCGTGGTCTTGCCGGTACCGCCCTTACCAGCAATGGCTATGGTTTTACCCATCTATTTATCTCCCTCCAAAAGGGCCATGATTTTGGGAAAAGCGTTAGTATTGGTATGAGGCAGAAACTGGGCCGCAACATATTCGTCCATGAATTTCATATTATTGGCCAGTTCTATGTTGGTCATCATCTCGGCGACCTTGCGGGCTTCGGCCGCCATCTCCCGGGAGACCGAAACCAGGCGATCGCCAAGCAGAGCGCCGTTGCCGACGAACATGAACTTGTCGTGGTCGATCTCGGGCAGCAGACCGATGGTGATGGCCCTTTCCAGGTTGATATATTTGCCGAAACCGCCGGCGATGATGAAACGGTCGAGTTCGGCAAAGGTCAGCCCGACGCTTTCCAGCAGGATCTGGCAGCCGGCGTAGATCGCCGCCTTGGTGCGGATGATATTGTCGATATCGCCTTCGGTGATGGTGATCTCATCGAGGCCCTCGGCGCTCTGCTCGGCATCGGCCAGGACATACTCCCAGCCGGTTTCGCCCTCGCGGATGCGCCAGGTGTCGAGTTCGCGGCGGAACTTGCCGTTGGGTTCGATGATCCCGACCAGCAGCATCTCGGCGATCGCCTCGATGATGCCGGAACCGCAGATTCCCAGCGGTTTCTTCTTCCCGATGGTCAGAAGCATCGGCTCAAAGGTTTCCGGGTTGATGCGGATCTGTTCGATCGCTCCGGTGGTGGCCCGCATCCCGAACTTGATGCCGCCGCCTTCGAAAGCGGGACCGGCCGAGCAGGAGGTGCAGACCAGCCAGTCGCAATTGCCGAGGACGATCTCACCGTTGGTCCCGACATCCATGAAGAGGGTCAACTCCTCGCGTTGGAAGATTCCAGCTCCCAGAACCCCGGCCACAATGTCGCCGCCGACATAGGAGGAGACCGCCGGGAAGGTGTAGACGTGGATGTAATCGGGCAGCTCGAGTCCCAGATCCAGGGCTCGGGCCGGAGGGAAGAAGTTCGCGGTCGGGACATAGGGATCTTCGCGGATGTACTTGGGATCGATCTCGAGGAAGAACTGGGTCATCGTCGTGTTGGCGGCGACAATCAGGTGCGAGATCTGATCCTTGCTGATGCCGCTTTTACTGACCAGATTGTTGATGATCTCGTTGAGGTCGCCGATGATCGATTGATGCAGTTCCTTGAGACCGTCGCCCTTGAGACTGTAGACGATGCGGGAGATGACATCCTCGCCGAAACGGACCTGGGAGTTGTACTTGGCGTCGGAAGCGACCAGCAGGTCGCTCTCGAGCTCGTTGATGACCGAGTGTTCTTCGGCTTCGTGCGAGGCGTTGAGGTTCAAAAGCTGACCCTGGACCGTGGTCGTGCCGATATCGATGATGATCGAGTAATTCTGGGCCCGGGTATCGCCGGCTTCGACATCGATCAGTTTTAGTCCCTTGGGGTTATAGACCAGGGTGGCGGTGATTTTCCAATCGGCCTGGCGCAGCAGTCGGGGCAGGCGGCGGAGGAGGAAATAGTCCGAGGAGATGTTCTCGAGCCCATGCTGGTTCTTGAGCTCGCGCATCAGGCGCCCAAGGTCGCTCAAATTGTCATCGAGGGTTGGCGGCGGCAGTTCGATATAGAATTTGCTGACCGCCGGGTTGATCCGTACGCCCTGGACCAGGGTGTTGAGGTCCCGGGCCATCAGGGTGTGCTGTTTCTGCCCCAGGTCTTTTCTCAAGACCGAGTTGTCGATCTGTGATTCCGGTGGGATCTTGACGACGAGATCATCAACCACTTTGCAGGTGCAGGCCAGACGGTAGCCCTTCTCCCACTCCTCTTCGCTGATCTTGGCGCTGTGTTCCGCTTCAACCCGTCCCTGTTCAATGATTACGCGACACTTTCCGCAAGCGCCGTTGCCGCCACAAGAGGCGTTGATATGGACTCCAGCGGCGATTGCCACCCGGAGCAGGTTCTCGCCATCCTTGAAGACGTCGAAAGTAAGATTATTGGGCAGGAAAGTAACCTGATGAACTGGTTTGGGCATGGTGGTCGGGTAGTTCCTTATTTTGATGCAGATTGGAGCAGCCGGTGGGGGCGTGGATTTTGCCAGAACGTAACAGCAAAAAACCGTTATAGTGCGACTGCTCTTAAAACGAAAAATCTGGGGCAGAGAAGAGACTCCCATACCCCAGTGGTGTTGATTTGTCAATCAGAGCTCCGGCGCCTCGGCGCCGGAGCTCTGAGCTGGCTGATAGTTGCTGTCGAGTACTCTTCCTTTTAGAAGAGGCCCTTGACCTGTCCGGTCTCGGTATCGACATCGATGCGGCGATAGGCCGGATCGGAAGCCGTACCGGGCATCAGTTTGATGGTACCGGCCAGAGGTACGCAGAAACCGGCGCCCTGGTAGATGAGGACGTCGCGGATCGGGAACTTGAAGCCTTTGGGACGGCCTTTGAGATTCGGATCATGCGAGAGCGAGAGATGGGTCTTGACCATGCAGGTACCCAGTTTCGAGAGCTCGGGATCGTTGTCGATCATTTCGATCTTCTTCAAGGCTTCGTCGGTGAAGGTGGCGCCGTCGGCACCGTAGACCTCTTTGGCCAGCAGTTCGATGCGCTCCTTGAGCGGGGTATCGTCTTCGTAGAGGAACTTGAAGTTGGTGGGTTCGTCGCAGGCCGCGATGACCGCTTCACAGAGTTCCTTGGCGCCTTCGCCGCCAAACTGCCAATGCTTGGAAACGGCGCAGCGGGCGCCGGCTTTTTCGGCCTCTTCCTTGATTGCAGCGATCTCGGCGTCGGTGTCGGTGTAGAAACCGTTGATGCAGACAACCGGGTTGATGCCGGCTTTCTTGACGGTTTCGATATGGGCGATCAGGTTGCAGCAGCCTTTGCGGACCAGCTCAACATTCTCTTCGGTGTACTCCTTGGCCAGCGGACGGCCGGGTACGACCTCGGGGCCGCCGCCGTGCATCTTCAGAGCGCGGACGGTGGCGACGATGACCGAGCAGTTCGGGGTCAGGCCGGAGAAACGGCACTTGAGGTTCCAGAACTTCTCGAAACCGATGTCGGCGCCGAAGCCGGATTCGGTAACCAGGTAGTCGGCCAGTTTGAGGCCGATGCGGTCGGCGATGATCGAAGACTGGCCGATAGCGATATTGGCGAACGGACCGGCATGGACGAAGACCGGCTGGCCTTCGACGGTCTGCAGCAGGTTCGGATTAAGGGCCTTGACCATCCAAGCGGTCATGGCGCCGGCGACATCGAGATCCTCGGTGGTAACCGGCTGGCCGGTCTTGTTGTAGGCGACAATGATCTTGCCGATGCGCTCGCGCAGATCCTTGAGATCCTTGGCTACGGCCAGGATCGCCATGATTTCGGAGGAGACCGCGATGGCGAAGCCGGATTCCATGGTCATGCCGTCGAGGCGGCCACCGAGACCGATGACGATGTGGCGCAGGGCCTGGGCGCAGAAGTCGATGATCCACTTGACTTCAACCCGGTTGGGGTCGATGTCGAGGCGTTTCAAACCCTTCTTGGCCAGGAACTCGTCGGTGTTGTTCTGCTCGTGCTGCATGCGCGAAGTCAGGGCGACCATCATCAGGTTATGAGCGTTCATGATGTTGTCGATGTCGCCGGTAAGACCGAGAGAGAACGGAGTCAGAGGGATGGTCTGGGCGAGGCCGCCGCCGGCCGCCGAACCCTTGACGTTGAAGGTCGGGCCGCCGGAGGGCTGACGGATAGCGCCGACGACCTTTTTGCCGAGCAGGCCGAGACCCTGGACCAGACCCATGCTGGTGGTGGTTTTACCTTCGCCCAGCGGGGTCGGGGTGATGGCGGTGACGTTGATGTATTTGCCATCGGGCTTGTCTTTGAGACGCTCAAGGACCTTCATGTAATCGACCTTGGCGACATATTTGCCCATCGGAATCAACTCTTCACCTTCCAGGCCGAGCTCTTCGGCGATCTGGGTGATCGGTTTCATCAGTTTCTCTTCAGCCAGAGCGGCAATCTGCCAGTCAGCCAGGTTCGGGGCGTCAAATACGCTGAAATCTAATCCCATTTTCTGTTCCTCCTCAAGGAATTCTGTTTTCCCGGCCGTCGCCGACCGGATGGTTAACGCTACTCACCAGTCTGACTGGTGGTAAAAAAAAGGCAACGTCCCTGGTATTGCGATCCTACTCAGGTCGTTGCCTTGATGTTGCCGTGCGAGTTTGGGGGTGGTCGGTTATCTGGACTAGCATTGCTCTCTGTGCTTTCGGGGCCCGGGGCGCTGACCCCGAGGCCGGGAATTCAGTTGAAATGCCGGGTCAATCCATATTTAGGGAAAATAAACCAAGCCAAACCGCGGGGCTCATATCCTATTGCAACCTGATTGTCAATCTTTTTTCGCAGATTTCGTGTATACAATAGAAAGTATTTTAAAAACCGCAGCCGGGTTTCAAGGACTTTTTTTGCCGGTCAGCAACTGTTCAGCTGCAGCCAGGGCCTGGTCCCGGTTTTCGATCTCCCCGGCGATCTGACGCTGATGGATGAGTTTGATAACCACTCCCATTCCCGGTCCCGGCTCCATGCCCAGGGCAATAAGATCCCGGCCGGTGAGCAGCGGCTTGATAAAGCTCTCCCGTTCCTTTTTATAGATGGCGAGTAGTTCCCGGCTCAGTTTCAGCAGGGCTTCGCGGCGGGGTGCCGGATTGCGGCCGCGGGTCGCCTCGAGATCGGCCAGAGCGTGAAGCAGCAGGAGTCCGAGGTCGTCCTCGAGATCGAAAACCAACCGTCTCAAGCCTTTCTCCTTGCTCGGTCCGAGGCTGAGCTGCAGGGGTCGGAGGTGATTTTCGATCAGGCGCTCGAGTCGGGACAGGAACTGCTTGCCGAGAGTGAAATTTTTCAGGGCCTCCCGGGCCAGGTGAGCTGAAAACCTTTCATGGCCGTAGAAATGGATGATGCCGGTATCGGGGTCGATGGTCCGGGTGAGGGCTTTGCCTGTATCGTGCAAAAGTCCGGCCCATTTAAGCAGGATGCGGCTGTCTGGGTCGGGGGCGGGCAGGCTCAGGGGATTTTCCTGGCAGAAGCGGTCCAGCTCCCGGCCCATCATCAGGGTATGCTGCAACGCGTCGAGATGATGGTAGTTGTTTTGGGCCAGTCCCTGGAGTCCGGCCAGGGGGGGGAAGATGGTTTGCAGGGCTCCGGTAGCGGCCAGGATTTCGAGACCCGCGAAACTTTCAGGGTGGGCGAAAATATGATTAAACTCTACGGTAAAACGTTCTCCTGCGACCTGGCCGAGGCCGGGCGCAGCCTCGGCCATCGCCTGGCGGGTAGCTTCCGGAATTGTGCCTTCCAGTTCCAGCATGAAACGGATGGCGCGGACGAT
>JAADEO010000075.1 GCA_013153415.1 Deltaproteobacteria bacterium | reverse complement strand
CCCTGCATGCCGATCAAGTTCGGCTCGATGGGAAAACCGACCCCGGGTTTCGAGATCGACCTTCTCGATGACGACGGCCAACCGGTTGGAGTCGACGAGGAAGGCCACATCGCTGTCAAGGTCAGGCCCCAACCTCCGGTCGGCCTTTTCCGCGAGTACTGGCGCAATCCCGAGGCCACTTCTGAAGCCTTTGTCGGAGACTGGTACTACACCGGGGACAAGGCGACCCGGGATGAAGAAGGTTATTTCTGGTTTGTCGGCCGGGCCGACGACGTCATCAAGGCCTCGGGCTACCGCATCGGGCCTTTCGAAGTGGAAAGTGCACTGCAGAGCCACCCGGCGGTAGCTGAAAGCGCCGTGGTCGGTTCGCCGGATGAACTCCGCGGCACCATCGTCAAAGCTTTCATCGTCCTGGCTCCCGGCCATGAAGCCAGTGAGGAACTGATCAAAGATATCCAGGATCACGTCAAACGGGAGACCGCTCCCTACAAGTATCCCCGGGAAGTCGAATTTGTCCCGGAACTGCCGAAAACCGTCTCCGGCAAGATCCGCCGGGTCGAGTTGCGAAAGATGGAGGAAGAGAGAAAAAGTTCAAAATAGCCCTCCTCCGGGTAAAAGGCCACTATGGCCGCCCCAGCACCCCCTTCTAAAAGACAAACCGCCGGCCTTTTTTCCGGCCGGCGGTTTCCGGGTCCGGCTGAATGAGCGGGAAATAGAGGTTGACACGGTCCGGGTTGCCCGGTTAGAGGATTGACATTCGGCATCCCTGAAATGCCGGTCAGTTCTCAACCGGGCACTCAAGGACCATGCAACAATGACTTTCCCCTGGCATGTTGAAGCTCTCAATCCCCCATTCGCCGATCCCGGCTTTTTTCTGCAGCACCGTTACAACGGCCAGGCGCTTTTTTTCGACCTTGGCGATCTCCAGCGGCTCTCTGCCCGGCAGATCCTGAAGGCGGACCAGATCTTCATCAGCCATGCCCACATCGATCATTTGATCGGCTTCGATCAGCTTCTGCGCCTGGCTCTGAACCGGAGCAAGCACTTGCATATCTACGGCCCCCCGGGAATCATCTCCCAACTGGGGCACAAACTGCAGGGTTACACCTGGAACCTGACCGAGCATTACGATCTGCGGCTGACGGTCCATGAGGTCAGCCCGCAGCATATCAACTCCAATGATTTCCTCTGCAGCCTCAAGTTCATTCCCCAAAGCAACCCCGTCAGCCATCTGTATACGGATCACGTGATCAGCCAGCGCTCCGAGTTCACGGTCCGGGCCGTCGCCCTCGATCACGGTATCGAAAGCCTCGCCTATCTCCTGGAAGAACCTCAGCAGATAAATTTCCATCCCGACAAACTGCTGCGGCGCAACTGGCAAGCCGGCCCCTGGCTCACCCGGGTACGCCGGGCTTTGCAGGACGGAACTTCCCCGAACACCGTTTTCGAAGTTCCGGGCGGCGGCTTTCAGGCCTTAGAAACCATCGCCGGAGAGATCGCCACCCTGCAGACCGGCGTTAAAATCGCCTATGTCGCCGATATTCTTTTTTCCGAAGCCAACCTTGAAAAACTTCTGCCTCTGATCCACCGGGCCGACCTCCTCCTCTGTGAAGCCGCCTTTCTCAATACAGCGTCCGACAAAGCCGCCAGAAGTTTTCACCTGACGGCGGAACAGGCCGGCCTGATCGCTCGGATGGCTGAAGTCAAACAACTGAAAATCTTCCACTTTTCTCCTCGCCACAGCGACCAGGAACAACAGTTCTACGCAGAGGCTGCTGCCGCCTTTCACGGCCCCGTAAACTAAAAAGGGATTGCTTTGTAAGCACCCTTCTGCTAATTTTAGAGTCTTACAGGTTGTTTTCTTGTGTCAAAAGCAAGAAAATGTTTTGCTGCGAGCACTTATTTACGGGCCCCAAAGGCCCGTTTGGGTTGCGGGGTTTGTCCCCGCATTGGGAAGAAATATAACCTCCCGAAAAGGCCAGGAGAATTATGCCGACCAGTCGGTTATCCGCTTTCTTCTCCCGCTACCAGGCAAGTCGCGGCAACCCGGACCACAAGGTCAGGGCGGCAGTGCTCTGCCCGCTGTTCATCGAGGAAAACCATTTCAAGATACTTTTCATCAAACGATCTCAGACGGTCAGGGCTCACAAGGGGGAGATCTCCTTTCCCGGAGGAGTCAAGGACCATAACGATACCTCACTGGCCCAGACCTGCCTGCGTGAAACCGAGGAGGAGATCGGCATCGGACCCGATCGAATCCAGCTTTTCGGCACACTGGACGAGGTCAATACTTCGACTGGCTACCTGGTGACCCCCTTCCTGGGAACCATCGAAAACCCTTACGACCTCACCCTGTCAACCAACGAAGTGGATAAAATCATCAGAGTGCCGATTGCCGATTTATACCGGCCTGAAAACCAGATTGATTTTTACTATTTCAACGGCAAAATCTTGCAGTCGCAAATCGCTTTTCGCTGTCGGGAACACACGATCTGGGGGGCTACTGCTAAAATTCTCGCCCGCCTGCTCGAGCTGGGACAAGAGCACGAGCTGTTCAACATACCTTCAAACCGCAAGTTTCACCTTGCCAGCTAGCCTAAAATTCAGGGAAAGATCATGAGTTTGAAAAAATCATCTTTATTGCTGCCGTTCATTCTGGCCATGCTGTTTGTCTTTACCGCCGGCAGCCGGGCCGAAGAAACCGGCACTCGTTACATCTCGGACCGCATCCGGGTCTACGCCCGGGCCGGAGCCGGAACTGAATACAAATTGCTGACCCCGCTGAAAACCGGCGACCAGGTCACCCTGCTAGGTGACGTCAAGGATGACTGGGTACATATCCGTTATGGTAAAAACCGTGAGGGGTGGATTCAGAAACGTTTTCTGACCGCAACCGAGCCGGCCGCCAAGCGGCTGGCTCGGGCTCAGGCCCGCATCGCCACCCTGGAACAGAACAACAAAGCCCGTATCGCCTCACTGACGGAAACCAACAAAGAGTATCGCAAAGGCAATACGGCCCTGCTGCGCGAGGTCAAGGAACTGCGTGCCAAACTCAGGAAGGTCGAAAAAAAGTACAAGACCCTGCTTGAGGAATCGGCTGATTTTCTTGCTCTGAAAGACAAATACCAGAAACTTGCCGCTGAAAACCAGACCCGCAAAGAACACGAAGATCTGCTGATGGCGGAGTGCGACAAATTACGAACGGCTTACAAGATCAAGTGGTTCCTTTCCGGTGGCGGGGTCCTGCTGGTCGGTTTTTTTATCGGCATCCTGCTCGAGGTCTTCAGGAACCGAAAAAAGAAAAAGGGTGGGCTCACTTTCAGCTAGCAAAAGGGTCCCATTGACAATAGAAGAAGCGACCGCAGCTGGAAATTCTGGAAATTTGTGTAAAAAAAAGGCCGTATCCCGGTAACGGGATACGGCCTTTTTGCCATTGACAGAATTGATCAGGACAACGGTCAATCATCAATTGCCGAGACATTGGAAACCACGTACCCATGACCTTCCAGCCTCTTCTTGAGTTCCTCGCTGTCGACATCCTTGACCCGAAAGACCAGTTCCCGACGCCCCTTGATGGGAATATCATCGACCAGGGTCAGGCTCACCAGGATACCATTAAGGCTGTCCAGAGTCTCAATCACCTTGATAATCTCATCCTGATCCTGAGGGAAATTGTCCAGGGTGAAACGGATGGAGCTCTTGTGGGTCGCTCCCAACATATGGAGAAAGGCCCGGTAGATATCCGATTCAGTAATGATCCCCACCAACTTGCCGTTCTCCACCACGGGCAGGGCCCCGACCCGGTGCTTGGTCCCAAGCAAAGCGGCCTTTTCCATAGTCATGTCCGGAGGACAGGTGACCACATCACGGGTCATGATCTCTTCGATCGTCATCTTGGCCAACAGGTAGTTGAGCTCATGAATACTCAGGGTCGTAGCCTTGGATGGCTGGGCCTCACGCAATCCGGAGAGCGTGACGATACCAACCAGCTTATCCCCCCGCATCACCGGCAGGCGCCGGATATTATTGTTCTTCATGATCTTCTTGGCATCAATCACCAGGGTATCCGGAGATACGGTAATCGGGTCGGTCTTCATCCAGTATTTTACAAACATCTCTTTCTCCTTCCGGAAACGTTTCCACGAGATAGCAGGAAAGATAAAACCGCTTATTCTACTCTCTTACTCCCAGGTACGTTCGTCGACAATTAATTCAGCCCCTTCGCCAATAGTGCCGGGGGCAACGATCTCAAGCTCAGGCCGCAATTTGATGCCATCCTGAATCGCCTGACTGATCTCTTCGATAAAACCGGCTCCCGGCGTCTCGGCCATCTCGAGCTTGAATAGCATCCGGTCGACCTCATTCTCCCGGGTGACGACAATCTGAAATTTCGCCACCCCCGGGAACTTGGCGATCACCCCCTGGGCCTGCTGGGGATGCACGAACATCCCCTTGACTTTGGTGACCTGGTCGACCCGCCCCATGATCCGAGTCAGGCGCGGAGCCGTACGGCCGCAGGCGCAAGGCTCTATGGTATAGGCGGAAAGATCACCAGTAGCGAAACGGATCAGGGGATAAGTCGTATTGAAAAGGGTGACCACGACCTCTCCGGGTTCACCCGGCCCCATCACCTCTCTGGTCCGCGGATCAAGAATCTCAATGTAGGCGTTGGCGGTAAAATGCATCCCGGCGGCTTCGCGGCACTCGTAGGCAAGGCAGCCACAGTCGGCGGTGCCATACCCCTGGTGCAACTGCATCCCGAACATATCCTGCACTTCATTACGCAATGAATCCGTCAGAATTTCTGCCGCTACATAACCGATTTCCAAAGAGAGATCCCGCCTGGGATCAAGTCCTTCCGCCCGGGCCGTCTGGCCGATCTTACGCAGAAAACTGGCCATGCCGACGAAACCGGTGACTCCGAGATCCTTCATGATCTTGACCTGAGTCTCGGTGTTGCCGACCCCGGTGGGAATCACGCAACAATTCAGATCGAGCAACGATTCCTCGAACATCAGTCCCGCCGGTGTCATCTGGTAACCGAAGGTATTGATGACCACGTCCCCGGCCCGGAAACCAGCGGCGTAGAAGCCTTCACTCCAGCCCCAGAAACCGTTGGATTTGCCTTGGGGATCATAGATCGGCCCCGGGGACATGAAAATCCTTTTCAGCTGATTGACGGGTACAGCCAGAAAACCACCAAACGGCGGGTTCTCAGCCTGCAGCCGGGCAAGATCGGTTTTCGTAGTTACCGGGAGCTTCTGAAGCGCTTCCAGCGAATCGATCTCATGAGGTTTGACCCCGGCCCGATCAAACAGGGCAGTCACGGCCGGAGCGAACTGGTAAGCATGTTCAGCCAATCCCCTCAGGCGCCGCTCATGGTAGGCCCGCCAGGCCTCCTCCGAGGCGGTCTCCCGCTCCTCGTGGTAGTATCCCGAGTTTCTCTCTTCCTGCGTCATTGCCTCAACTCCATATTTATGCAAAACGGGCCAAGCAAAATCCCGCATTGATTACCAAAGTCAGTTAAACGGATTATGACAGCCAGCGTTTTCTCCGCTTGTAATGCTTGACATCTTTGAAGCTCTTTTTACCGGCTTCGGAGTGGCCGAGATAGAACTCCTTGACATCGGGGTTGTTGCGCAGCATCTCGCACTCGCCATCCAGGACCACCCGGCCGCCTTCCATGATATAACCGTAATCAGCCACCTGAAGAGCCAGGTTGGCGTTCTGTTCGACCAGCAGGATGGTGGTGCCCTCCTCCTGGTTGATGCGCATGACTATTTCGAAAATCTCTTTTACCAGCAGAGGCGCCAGTCCCAGAGAAGGTTCATCCAGCATCATCAGTTTGGGCTTCGACATCAGAGCCCGACCGATAGCCAGCATCTGCTGTTCACCACCGCTCATATAACCGGCAACCTGTTTGTGACGCTCTTTGAGGCGGGGGAAATAGGAAAAAACGATATCGATGTCGCGTTTGATGTTTTCACGATCCTTGCGGACATGGGCTCCGACGATCAGGTTCTCGGTGACCGTCAGATCCTTGAAAATGCGCCGGCCCTCCATCACCTGGAAGATTCCGCCCTTGACGATGTCCTCAGCCTCCTTCTTATTGATCACTTCGCCCATGAATTCGATATTGCCGTCGGTAACCTCTCCCTCTTCGGCCTTGAGCAGGCCGGAAATCGCTTTCAGGGTCGTGGTCTTGCCGGCACCGTTGGCCCCGAGCAGGGTTACGATCTTGCCTTCCGGAACCTCGAGGGACATGCCCTTGAGAACCAGGATAACCTCATTATAGATTACTTCGATATTATTTACGCTGAGCATTACACCCATTATGCAACTCTCCACCGGGGCCCGCCGGGTAAATACTGGATATCCCGGGTCAAGGCCTGACTGCGGCGGCCAGATCCGCCACCAGCTCAATATGCCGCTGTAAATGAGGTGGCACCGCACGGGGACGGTGCCACCTCTTCGACAAACAAAAATCAGACAGTTTTATTTACGATCGAGAACAACCTTCTTGACCGGCACGAATTTGCCCTTCTGGATCTGGTAGATCCGCAGACCCATGGAGCCCTTGTGACTGGTCTTGGAGAAAGAGATCGGCACGGCGGTCAAACCACCGGTATCGAAATTCTTGAGGTTTTCGAGGGCGTCTTTGATCTTTTCACCGTTGATCTCGCCTTTGACGTTCTTGATCGCGGCGGCCATGACCTTCATGGCGGTGAAACCCTGGAAGTAGTTGACGATCTGTTTCTTGCCGGGATGGTATTTCTCACTGATCATCTTGGCTTCCTTGACGCCCGGCTCATTATCTTCCCAGATGCAGAACGGGTTGGTCCAGTAGCAGCCTTCAGCAGCGTCGCCGGCCAGGGAAGCGATCTTGCCGCTCATGGCCCAGTTCAGAGCGAAAAACTTGGTCCGCAGGTTGAGTTTCTTGGCATCCTTGAGGATGGTCGCCATAACCGAGGTCTCCTGACAGATGGCGAAATCGGGATCGGCTTTTTTCATGTTGAGCAGCTGCGGAGTGGCATCGAGAGCACGCAGACCGATGATCGGTTTGGCGACCACGTCGACGCCGATCTCTTTGGCGTAATCTTCAGCGCCGGGGAAATGGTGGCCCTGGAACTTGACGGTAAAAAACGGGGAACGACCGAAACCGGTATCATTATAGATGAAAGCGACCCGCGGATTGCGGCTCTTGTCGGTCCAGGTGTCTTTGATGAATTTCAGGGCGACACGGGCCTGGTCAGCGTAGGTGGTACCGACCATGAAGTTGTAGGGGGTAACCTTGGGATCGGTCAGGTGCTCGGAATAGGAAGCGGAAAAATAGGGGATCTTGTCTTTCTTGATCAGCGGTGACATGGCCTCGGTATCGCCGGTGCCCCAACCCTGGATAGCAACCACTTTCTCATTTTTGAATTTCTTGTAGGCGGCCAGGGCCTGGGGAATCTTGTAAGCATAGTCGACATCGAGCAGATCGATCTTCATTCCGTTGATGCCGCCGTTTTCGTTCAGAAAACGGACATAGTCGCGAACCCCTTGAGCGTAGGGCGTGCCGACCGAACCGGTACCACCGGTAATATCGAACAACCCTCCGATCTTAATGGTTTTTGCCGCCATCGCCGGGGCCGTACAGAATAGCAACAAAGCTACGGCTACCAACCAGACACTGATTCTCTTCATCTTCTCTCTCCTTTTACCTTTTACCTAAGGTTAATGGTTCTCGTATGGGCAGAACCTTCCCGTAAAACAATATTTGTATAATTGCACAGCCACCCCGACCTCGTCAATAGGAAAAGGGCCAGAGTTTCCAGTAGGCCTTGATCATCTGCCAGCGGTGGGCCATGCCGTCGGGCTCGTAGACTAGGAAACCGATGATGATGAGACCGAAAACTCCCTCCTTGATAGCGGCGAAGAGATTGACGATCATCGGGAAATGACCACTCAGAGCACCACTCAAAACCCGCAGCATTTCCGGCAGTAGAACCATGAAAATGGCTCCGAAAATCGAACCGATGATATGCCCCATGCCACCGATGATGATCATCGCCAGATACTCGATGGAGACGCCGATGGTGAAATGCTCCGGGGTGATGATGGTAACGTAATGGGCCCAGAGAGAACCAGCGATCCCGGCCAAAAAGGAACTGAAAGCGAAAGCCATCAGTTTGTATTTGAAAAGATTGACACCCATGACCTCGGCCGAAATATACTGGTCACGGATGGCGATAAAAGCCCGCCCGGGCCGGGTTCGAACGATGTTTTTGGACGCCATTGTGGCAATCACCGCCAAGGTGATGACGAGATAGAAATATTTCAGGTCGGTATCGAAAGAGAAACCGAAACAGGAGGGGAAATCGACCATTTTACCGAGTACGCCGTTGGTGATCCCCTCGAGATGAACCATCAGGTACTCGATGATGAACTGGGCCGCCAGGGTGGCAATCGCCAGGTAGAGTCCCTTGAGTCGTAGCGAGGGAATGCCGAAAACCATGCCGAAGAGAGCGGTAATGATCCCGGCGCAGGGCAGAGCGATAAAGAAGGGCAACCCCAGGTCCATCACCAGATAGGCCGAGGCGTAAGCCCCGATCCCCAGGAAAGCTCCATGCCCCAAGGATATCTGCCCGGTAAAGCCGGTCAGGATGTTAAGACCCAGGGCCCCGATCACCGCGATCCCGATCATATTACAGACATAGAGAACATAGTTGTCGAGAAAGGGGGGCAGAACGTAGAGCGCGATCATAAAGACCACGATCCAGAATTTGGATGCCCGGGTCTGAAACAGAACCATGTCCTCTTTGTAAGAGGTTTTATAATCACCACAGATATGTGCACTCATAAGAGCCTCAAGACCTCGTAAATAACTTCAAAATCAACTAAGAAAAATACCTTTGCCATATCAACCCGGGACCAACCTCCGGGATCTAGACCTTTTCGATCTCTTCGGTACCGAAGAAGCCGTAGGGTTTGACCATCAGAATGATAACCAGAACCACGAAGGGAATAACCTCCTTGGTTCCCCCGCCGACGATAGGATCGATATACCCGCCGGTCAAGGCTTCCAGGACCCCGATGATCAACCCCCCGACAATCGCTCCGGGAATACTGTCGAGCCCACCGAGAATAACCGCCGGAAAGACCTTGAGTCCAAAAAAGCCGAGTGAAACGTTGACTACATTGATATTACCGAGAAAAACCCCGCCAACTCCGGCCACCAGGAAAGCGATGCACCAGGCCATGGCGAAGACCTTCTTGACACTGATCCCCATCGATAACGCCGCCTGCTGGTCGTCGGCCACCGCCCGCATGGCGATCCCGGAGGATGAATAACGGAAGAAGAGCGTGAAAAGACCGAGAAAAAGGGCCGCGAAACCGACGCTCCAGAGGTAAACCTGGGAGATGACTACCG
>JAADEO010000054.1 GCA_013153415.1 Deltaproteobacteria bacterium | reverse complement strand
AACCCGCGACTTCAACCTTGGCAAGGTTGCACTCTACCACTGAGTTATTCCCGCGCACCAGTTAAATTCGAGTGCGCTTTATAAACGAGTCAAAATCAAATGTCAACTGAAAAAAACAAATTTCATCGTGACCCGGGAAACAAAAAAAGTTGTACTTTGATGGGCGAAATGGTATTTGGAAATCCCCCGGATGCGAGGGATATCCAGGGCTTGTTGCAAATGGTTGAAGGCTGTCAGGCCAGTTTCAGTTTCCAAACCGACAGTAAGGGATTGTAGAGATGAAATATAATGTGATTTTGGGGACCGGTTCGTCCGCTCCTGAAAATGTGGTTACCAATCATGATCTTGAAAAAATCATGGACACCAGTGACGAGTGGATCGTCCAGCGAACCGGGATCAAATCCCGGCATATCGCCCGGCCCGGGGAAAAATTCAGCGATTTCGCGGTGGCTTCCGCCCGGACCGCTCTGGAGAGAGCCGGGATCGCCGCTTCCGATCTCGACCTGATTATCGCCGGGACCATGACAGCGGATTATATCATGCCCTCCGGGGCCTGCTCGGTCCAGGCCATTCTCGGAGCCGACAAGGCCACCGGCATGGATGTCTGCGCCGCCTGTTCCGGTTTCATCTACGGGTTGTCGATCGCCGATAAATATCTCAAGTGCGATCCCGATCTTCACATCCTGGTCATCGGCGGCGAGATCGTCAGTCACCATCTCGACTGGGATGACCGGACCACGGCCGTACTCTTCGGCGACGGCGTCGGGGCCGCGGTGGTCGGAGCCCGTTCCGAGGGCCACCGCCTGTTGGCGGTCGAAACCGGTTCCAACGGCAATCTCGGCAGCCTGCTCTATATCCAGGGTGGCGGCTCAGCCACGCCGATCACCAAGGATTTCGATATCAAGGATACCTATATCCAGATGAAAGGCCGGGAGATTTTCAAGCACGCCATCAAGAACATGGTCGATATCTCGAATCGGGCTCTTAAAAACGCGGGGGTTTCTCTCGACCAGGTGACCAAGATCATACCCCACCAGGCCAATATCCGGATTATCGAGATGCTGGCCCATCAGTTCAAGAAACCGATGAGCGAGGTTTTCGTCAATATCGACCGTTACGGCAATACCTCGGCCGGAACCATTCCCATCGCTTTCAATGAGGCGGTGGAGGCCGAGTTCCTCCAGCCCGGCGATATCGTTCTGATGACGGTCTTCGGCGGCGGCCTGACCTGGGCCGCAGCGGTTATCGAGTGGTAGGCTGAAGCTGTACCGCAGCATTGAATTTATACAACAAAGGGGCCTTCCGGAATATCCGGGAGGCCCTTTTGCTTTTGAGGCTTTTTTAGAGAATTGCTTACTTTACTGGGCCTGGGAGCCGTCAAGCATCAGCCCGTCGCCGGAACCGTTGAGAAAGAAGCCGACGACTCCGTGTTCGGCGGTGTAGGAGACGTAGGTCGCCCGGCTGAGATCCGCTCCGCTAAAGATCTGGTTGACCTCCTTGACGACCTTGTCGCCCGATTCCAGGGTCAGGTCGGCCTGGGCGATGGCGGTACCGTCATTGGCGTAGGCGGTCAGGGTAACCTTGGTGTTGTCGATGCCGGCGGCCTCGATGAAGGCGATCCCGGTCCAGCCTTCGTGGTCGATTTTACTGAAAAGGCCCGTGGTGCGGGGCCCGGAAGCCATGATCGAGGCCCTGACCCCGTCTTTGTAGAACTTGCTGTAGCCGGTCAGACCGAAGGTCGACGAGGTGAATACCATGTAGTCGATGATGCTGTAGTCGAGATTGTGGACCCCGGCGAAAGCCTGGCGGACATCGATCTCGTAGCGTCCGTGAGGTTCCAGGACGATGTTATCCAGCGAGTAGTTGGGCACGCCGCTGTCACTGTAGCAGACCAGCCGGCCGGTAGCCCTTTCCGGGGTCGGGTTGATGATCGCGATTTCGGTCTGCCAACCCTCGTCGACGGCGACATGGGAGAAATAGATTCTGGTGATCAGACCGCCGGAAAGAGGGTTGTCGATATCTGCTCTGGCGATCGGGGCGGTGAACAGAACCAAAGACAGCAGGAAGATGGCGAGGGAAAGGTTGGGCAAAGTTTTCATGATTCTTCTCCTTGATTATTTTGATTATTATCCAGTTGTTTTTTTGATTCCAGCTTTGACGAATTACAGTGCAAAACAATCAATATTGGGCTTTTTCGACGGTGTAGCTGCCGTGACAGCCGTATTGATCAACCCAGGTGCCGGTGCACTGGTTGCCGACGAACTTGCCGGTGAAACTGCCGACCGCCACCATTTCATTCATGAACTCTTCCCAGAGAACGCCGTCGACGATCTCGCCGTTGCCATCGATATAGCCGGTCATCTCGTAATCATCGGGTTCATTGGTATTGGCGGTGGCGGCGCCTCCGGTGATATGGCCGTTGTTGATCCTGAAGACGACGTCGGCCAGGGGCGGGCAGTCGCCGCCGGGGACATCGCTGGTGCCGGTGCCGTACCAGTCGCCGTCGTAGGGGCCGGCGGGGTTCAACTCGGGCGCGTTGTAGGTGAAGGGAGCTTCGGCCTGTTCGCTGAGCATATACTGGTCATCGCTGGTGGTGACGAAAGCGGTGAATTTGCAGGCCCCCGATGCGGCGATGGGAGGAGTGTGGGCCGGCAGGGGAATGTCGAGGATCAGGGTCAGCGGGATTTTTTCACCGGCTTGCAGATCGAGAATCCTGAACGGTGTCATCCGCTGGGTGTATTCCGGGGCGAAGAAGAAGTTTTTGTCGTTGTCGAAGTACATGACGTAAAAATTGACCCGGCAGGCCTGCTTTTTATTGGTCAGCGAGGCCCTGAGTCGGAGCCGGTCTCCGGGCATGAAGGCCTGCTGGTTGAGTTCCAGGCTCACTTCCACCCAGCCGTCGCCACTGCCCGGGTTCTGGGTCGCATCGCCCTCTTCCAGGGTGCCGACCAGGTGCAGGGCGATAACGGCGCTGAAGGGGACGCCCTGGAAGGAGTCGGCATAGCGGACCTCGAAGTCGAGTTCGAGGAGACCGTCGTTGTAGTCGGCCGCCATCGGGATGCCGGCCAGGGGAATATCCCAGCTCTGACCGTCGAAGGCGAGGGTCAGGGTCATGTAATCGGGGTAGAATGCGGCCTTGTTCTTGGACCAGAGGAAAATACCCTTGAGGGGATCGGCGTTGAGGGTGGCGGTGACCGTGAATTTGAGGTTGAAGCCCAAACGGCTGATCTCGGCCTGGGTGGTGCCGGTGATATCCCGGTAGGCTCCCAGACAGATGCCGCTGGCGGCCGAGAGTTGATCGATATCGATGAAGCCGGTTACCGGGGCCGGGTTGGGGTTCAGGCCCATTTCCAGGGTGCCGAAACGGGGAGCCTCGACCGCGATCTGCATCTCCATGGTACTGCCGGCGAGGTTGAACTTGGCCGGGGCCGCGAAGGGTTCGGCCGCGTTCGCCGCCGGGAAGAAGATGAGTTGGCCCAAGGCCAGAATTGTCAGGATAATTGCATTGAGTTTGCGCATGCTTATTCCTCCTTTCCATCCAGTGACGGGTTGTTCGATGACGTCTTCCTATATTGCCAATATGGAGGATGATTATCGCGAAATTGTAGAGGAAATGTTGTAATTTTGTGACAATCGCCATGATGAGGAAAAAATCTTTTGCTGATTTCAGGGCGCGAATGGCTGGGGAAACAAAGATTGCGCTCCTTGTTAAGAAGATCGAGGAGCGCGGATTTCAGGGAGAGAGTTGCGCGGCGGGTAATGCTTTGCGGGCCCGAAAGACGGACCGGTTGGTTGTTTTTTCGTCTATGGCGACTCGGGTTCGGTCAGGGAGTAGCCGACGCTGTGGACCGTGCGGATCCGGGCCCGGCCGTCGGGCAGGGTGCCGAGTTTGCGGCGCAGGCGGCTGACTACCGAATCGACGACCCGGTCGACGATGTAGGCCCCGTCCCAGACCATTTCGATGATCTGTTCCCGGGTGTAGACCTGGCCCGGCCGGCGCAGCAGGGTCAGCAGGAGCCGATATTCGGTTTTGGTCAGTGAGATCGAGCGCCCGTCGACCATCACCTGGTGGCGGTCCTCGTCGACCTCGATGCCGCCGTAGGTGATGACGTTTTCGCCGTCGTCGGGATTGCTGCCGTCCCCGGAACCCCAGCCCTGGCGGCGCAGTACGGCGGTGACCCGGGCGACGACTTCACGCGGGCTGAAAGGTTTGACGATGTAGTCGTCAGCCCCCATTTCCAGGCCGACAATGCGGTCTATCTCATCCCGACGGGCGGTAATGATCAGCAGGGGGATCGTACTCTCCCGCCGGATTTCCCGGCAGAGTTCGATGCCGTTGCCATCCGGCAGATTGAGGTCGAGAAGAATGGCGGCCAGGCTTTCGACCGCCAGGGTTTTGCGGGCCGAGTCCAGGTTCAGACAGTGGAGCAGGGTGAAACCCGCCTCGGCCAGCGGCATCTCCAGGGTCCGGGCGATCTCGATCTCATCTTCAACCAGCAGAATTTTCGCGGTCATGGTCGCAAACCTCGTTTTCGTCTCGGTTCTCGGGTTGGTGCTTTATCCTGTCGCATCGGACGGGTTCGTCCGGAAACCAGATTTCGAAACGGGCCCCACCCTCCGGTCCCTTTTTCACCCGGCAGGCGCCGCCGTGGGCCTCGGCCAACATCTTGACCACGGCCAATCCCAGGCCCCAACCCTTGACCCGGGAAGTATTGCCTCGTTGCCCGCTGTTGAAAATGGTTTCAGCCTGGTCGGGGTCGATACCGCTGCCGTCATCCTGAACGATGATCAGCACTCCGCGGCCGGCCCTTTCGGCCAGCAGTTCGATGCAGTTGAGGCTGCCGGCGTGGGTCAGAGCGTTACGGATCAGATTGACCAGAATCTGGCGCAGACGCAGGGCATCGGCGGTGACGCTCAAACCGCCGTCATCGGCGATCAGGATCACCCCCTTGCGTTGGGCCGGATAATGGAAGGTGTCGATCAGGATGTCGTAGAGTCCGGCCAGTTCAATCCTTTCGGGGGTTAGTTTCAGGGTCGCCAGGCGGGCCGTGGCCTGGGTCAGGAGATCGTCGACCAGGGCCTGCATGTAGAGGGCCTGGACCAGGATTTCGCTGAGTCGTTGGCGGCGTTCGGCGGCGGTCAGGTCGTGGCCGTGTTCAACCAGGTTTTCGGCGTGTCCCCGCATGATGGTCATCGGGGTGTTGAGATCGTGGGCCAGCCCCGCCAGCCAGGTTCGTTCCGCCTGGGCCCGCTTCTCCTTTTCCCGGGCCAGGGCTTCGATCGTGTCGGCCATACGGTTGAATTCGAAATAGACCAGGAGGAAACCGTCCCGGGCGATATTCTCATCCAGGTTCAGACGTTGGTCGAGGTGGCCTTGGCCGTAACGTCGAAGCGCGTCTTCGAGTTCTTCCATGCGTGCCCACAAGGGGGCGAAAATCATCCTGGAACTTATCCCGACCGCCAATCCCACCCCGATCATCACCAGGATGAAGCCATACATGAAAATCTTCATATAGGGAACCGCGAAACTGTGGCTGTCTTCGCTGATGACGAGAAAGGTATTCGCGCTCACCTGGATGACGCCCAGCAGGCGCAGACTCGGGCCGAAGCCGGAGATTACGACCCGGGATCTCTGCCCCGGGGTTAGCAGACCGGTCGCCTGGCGCATCAGTTCCGGCGCTTTTTCCAGGCCGGTCGGGTTGAACTCGATTTTCTCGGGATTGCCCAGCAGGCAGGAGAATTTGCCGTTGCTGGAGGCGGCGCGGAGGATTTCTTCGATTTTTCGGGGTGAGTCCTGAACCGTGTTGATATTGCGGGCCAGGTTTTCCAGCAGGATCGAAACCGTGTCGGTATAAAGGGGAAAGATCAACAGGCGGGCGGCGCCGATGACGATTATCGCGGTCAGGATGACGATCGTCAGGGTTACCGGAGTGATGACCTTGAACAGGCGCTGGCGCAGGTTCTTGGCTATCGGCCCACGATTGTGCGTCATGGCGAAACTTACGTCCTTGACAGCCCGGGCAATTTTCTATATAAGCGGGGCGCTTGCAAGAAAGCTTTCTACGGGCGGTTAACTCAGTGGGAGAGTGCCACCTTCACACGGTGGAAGTCACTGGTTCAAATCCAGTACCGCCTACCATCTACGGACCGCATACCGGGATATTCGCCTGGTATGCGGTTTTTGTTTTTATAGCGAGTCTCCGCTGCGATTCCCGGCGAGTGTTTCCTTGATCGCCTGGCCCAGGGTTTTCAGGGTCACCGGTTTCTTGATGAAGACCCCGGCACCCGCCTGCTGGGCCTTTTCGATCTCTGTGGTCTTAGCGAAGCCGCTGATGATGACCGCTTTCTGGCCGGGATGTATCCTGATGATCTGTTCATAGGTCTGGCGCCCGTTGATCCCCGGATCCATGATCATATCCAGCAGGACCAGGTCGACACGGATCTCTTGCAGACGGGCGATCGCTTCCTCTCCGCTGGCTACAGTCTCCACCCGGTAACCCAGCCGTTCGAGAATATGGCAGGATATCTCCCTCTGGCTCTCGCTGTCGTCGACTACCAGAATGGTTTCCCCATTGCCCTTGTAACGTTCTATCGACAAAGCCGGTTCGGGGTCTGTGAACTCCTCCCGGGTGATGGGAAAATAGAGTTTGAAGGTGGTGCCGTTCTCGTTGCTGGTAACATTGATGTAGCCTTCGTGATCCTGGACCACGTTCCAGACGATCGCCAGTCCCAGGCCGGTGCCACTGCGGCCCATGACTTTTTTGGTGTAGAAAGGTTCGAAAATCCTTTCCAGGTCGCTGGCGGCGATTCCGGAACCGGTATCCGCAACCGAACAGACGACATATTCGCCGGGATTGATCTTCGTATATCCTTGCAGGGGCGTATCGAGATAGATGTTGTCGGTTGAGATGGTCACCCGGCCTTGGTTCTCCATCGCTTCTACGGCGTTGGTAACGAGGTTCATTATGACCTTGCGGATGTGGATGGCCGATCCTTTGAGTTTGAACAGATCGGGATCGAGCCGGCTTTCCAGAGTGACCTGGGGATGGAGTTGACGCAGGATTTTGCACTCGGGAGAGTCGAGGTAATCTTTGATCAGGCGGTTGAGATCGAGTGCTTTCTTGATGGTGGCCACGCCCCGGGCCATGGTCAGCAGATCCTGGACGATGGCGGCTGCCCGCTCGCCGGATTTCTTGATAGTCTCCAGGGGTTTGCGCAGACGGTCATCTTCATCCAGATCGAGGAGCAGCAGTTCCGGGTAGCTGACGATGCCGGAAAGGATATTGTTGAGATCGTGAGCCACGCCCCCGGCCAGCAGTCCCAGGGATTCCATTTTCCGGGCCCGAGCCATGGCTTCTTCGTGTTCCCGCTGCTTTTTCTCGTTTTCATAGCGTTCGGACATATCCAGGGTGATGCCCCGGACACCGACCGGCCGGCCGTTGTTGATGATCACAGAGCTGTAGATCAGCACCGGAAACTTGCGGCCGTTCCGGGCCTGGCACCAATATTCATTTCCGAGGGATTTGACGCCGTTGACAATCTGGGCGTAATTCTGGATCCCTTTCTCGCGATCCCCGGGAATGATCAGCGAGAGAATCGATGTTTTATTTTCGATATCCTTCGGAGTGAGATTGAAAATTTCGAAACCGGCCCGGTTCAGGTAGGTAAAGTTCTTTTCGAGATCGGCTTCCCAGACCGGAATCGGCAGCATGTCGGCTAAGGTTTGGAAACGCTCTTCGCTGTGACGTTTTTCGGCTTCGGTTTCCTGCAGTTTCTTCATCTCCTGCAGCAGGGATTGATTCAGCCGGTTCAACTCCCGGGTGCGCTTTTCGACCCGGAGTTCCAACATGTGCTTGCTCCGCAGCAGGTTGGAGTAGAGGTGAATGATCAGGTAGAGCAGAACCAGGGCGAAAAGCAGATAGAGCTGGCTGTAGACCGCGTTGGAATACTGAACAGCTTCGATTCTGCCGATGGTCTTGCCCTCATAGACGATGGCGGCACTTAATGGCAGCTTGTAGATGAAATGGATGCTGGTCAGGAATTTTTTCAGGCTCCCTTTTTCTCCCGTTTCTCGGACTTGGAGAAAAATCTTACCGTTTTCTTCGATCACGGTGAGTTCCTGGTAGTCACCGTTCTTGCAGGCCAGAGTCAGGTACTCTATCGCCCCTCTGGAGTTGAGGTTCCACAGCGATGTTGAGATTACGCGGGCGTGTTTCTGGAGCTCGCTCCGGGCCTGGCGATAGGTATAGAACTCGGAGAAGAAGATAAAAACAGTGAAAACCGCCAAAAATGATATTGCGGTCCAGGAGGTTATTTTCCCAGAGGTCAAAACTGTGTTTTCCCCAGTGTCGAGTTTTTGCCGGTAAGCAGCTTTCTGAGAGCTGTGTTGAGCTTGTCGATAGTCTGCTTTTCAACCTTGCGGCTGAAGAGCAGGTAGCGTTTATTGCCGACCGGCATATCGGAAAAATGGACGAACTTGAAATCGTTTTGCAGGAGTCCCGAAGTTCTGGTCAGGTATGAGGCCTCCTCTTCAGAGATGAAAAAATAGTCGGCCCGGCCGACATAGATCATTTTGAGCATGGCGATATTTTCGCTGTCCGTGACTGTCTGCCGAGGTTTGAGAGCGGCAATCTTATCATCCACGTAAGTACCATACGAGTAGCCGTTCTTTTTCAGCAGGAGCAGGTTCCGGTTTGCGAGTATCCGTTCCAGGGAGGTCCGGTCGGGAATTTCCCGGTTGTCGGCCCGGGCCAGGGCGATAAGGGGTTTGTCCTGGTAGATCGGAAGTGAAAAACAGGCGAATTTTTCCCGTTGCGGATTTTTGAACCAGCCCAGGGCGCAGGCCCGGCATTTATTGTCCCGGATCATCTCCAGCTGGCGGCGGGCTGGAAGACGAAGCCATTTGAAGGATATTCCGGCGATATAGAAAGCCTGTTTGGCGGGATCGGCGCAGAGACCGTAGACCCCCAGAGGCCCGGTGGCGTAATAGGGTGGCCTCTCGTGGTAGCAGAGGATGATGGCGTTGCTGTCCGCTGCCGGCGCCGGATGAGGCTCGGGGGCCCGGATGCCGAAGATGTCAGGAAAAACAAGATGCCGGACATAGAGCAGGATGACCGCAATGATCAGGCAGCAAACTGGAATCCTGAGCTGTTTGGATGACATGTTTCGAGTAAACCGGTTGAGGTTTGCGCTCTGGGAACAGGTGGTTCCTCAAATCAGACTGGTCGATTCGTATAATGCCTGGTTCAGCCGATATGTCAAGTATAATATCATATGCCGGTTTTGCTCCGGAACCTTTGGCCGGGCAAAGAAAGTGGATCCGGGAATGGCATTTTCAGGATTTATGTGTTAGATTTGTCTTTGTATTTGCATAGCCGGTAGGGTTTAACTTGTTTTAAATTTCGATTTAAAGAGTCGGATCCGTGGAGAATGTTGTTGCCATCGATGGCCCCTGCCTGTTGGAAGGTATCCTGTCTTCCGGCGGCTCATCCCGTGGCGTGGTTGTTGCCCACCCTCATCCTCTTTACGGCGGAGAAA
>JAADEO010000142.1 GCA_013153415.1 Deltaproteobacteria bacterium | reverse complement strand
CGGGAATGACTGTTCCATGCGATAGAAACAACACTTTGCCCCAGGACAAAAGCCCCAGAACCAAAGCCAGCAGAATGGCGATTTTAAGCTCCTTGAACAAAACCTTGAAAAGGTCGCCGGGAGAAACCTCTCCCAGTGCCAACGCCCGAACGACCACCGTAGCCGACTGGCTTCCCGTGTTGCCCCCGGTATCCGCCACCATGGGCATATAGAGAGCCAGGATCATCATTTTCATCAGGGTCGCCTCATAACTGTGAATAATGATGCCCGACACCAGCCCTAAGGCGGCAAGCCCCACGATCCATCCCGCCCGATTTCTGAAATGGACCCAGGAAGAGGTTTTCAGATAAACGCCCGTCTCGTGATCACCGGTGATCGCCATGAGTTTTTCCAGGTCTTCGGTATGTTCCTGGGTAATGATGTCAATAGCATCATCGTGAGTTAAAATTCCCACCAAAGCATCGCCACCATTTAACACCGGCAGAGCGATCAGGTCATATTTCTGGATTTTGCGGGCCGCTTCCTCCTGGTCGTCCTCAACCCGGGCGAAGATGACCTCGCGATGCATAATCTCACCAACCCGGGCCTCGCGGTTGGCCAGAATCAGATCTTTAAGTGATACGAAACCGATAAGTTTCCGGTTTTCATCCACGACGTAAGTGTAATAGATCGTCTCTTTATCGGGGGCAATCTTCCTCAGGTGCTCAATCGCCTGAAAGGCCGTCAGCTGCGGAGACAAAGCAGCATAATCAGAGGTCATGACCGCACCGACGGTGCCTTCCCTGTAGGCTGACAGCCGACGGATGTCTTCCCTTTCAGCCTGGGCCAGGGCCGGCAGAACGGATTCCCGCAGATTATCGGGCAGTTGCTTGAACAGATCGACCCGGTCATCCGGCGACATGTCAGCCAACAATCGCGCAAGCTCTTCCCGGCGCAGGCTTCCGACTATCTCCCGCTGGAAATCACTGTCCAAATGACTGAAAATCACCGGACGCAGAGAAGGTTCCAACTGCTGAAACACAGCTGGAACCTCCTCGACGGGCAAAGTATTCATCAACTCCGCAATATCTACAGGATGGGCGGATGCGCTGAAATCTTGAAAAGTTTTTGTCTCTCCGGAAACGAGAATCACATGTCGCCCGGGAATGAAATGTGGTTTCTTGTTCTTCATGGCTCACCTCCATTTCGGCCCCGACAGGAGGGCGGCCGCGGCCAGAGGTGAACCGGAGGGTTATATCCGGATGGAACTCCGACCGTTGTTCAGATCTCCCGCCACATTGAAAAGCCCCGCATCGAGACCGCTGCTTCTCTTTTGCATTAGTATCCGGGTCATAGGTTGACAACTATGGCCATCATCTGAATCACTCATAACGAATCCCTCAAGAAAACAGGTTGACAACGGCAAAGCACACGGGCGATGCGGCGAAATAAAAATCTTTCCCGGTATGAGACCGCCCTTCAGGCCAAAACACCATCACAGTAGATTCTCTATACGCCCGGATGAATTGGCTGTAAATCGATATTTTCGAAATCTTCGGGGCAGGGAAATCTCGGGAAAACAAAACAACCGAAACCTACCGGCCAAAACGCGCCATTTCCTGGATCATCGGATAATCAGGCACGATGTGGATCCCATCGCAATAAACCTTCAGATAGGCCACGATCTTGCTGTCACAAGTCAAAGGGAAAACCCAGCTGGCTTCCGGTTCCCGAAATTGGGCGACCGGCAAGATTTTCAACCCCTGGACAATGGTCGCCAACTTCGCTTTCACCATATTGATTTGCGGAGTCTCCGGGCAAACCGGTGGACGCATCCCCAACGGCAGTATCTCGCCATTCAGCGGGTTAAAATGAAGCACCGCCACAACGCTTCCCTGATACAGCACCCCGGCCTTACAGTCGGTTTCTCCAGCCGGCCCCGCAAGAGCCCACACCTTCCCCGGCAGGAACCGGCCTTCAATCTCTTTAACGGTGGCCACTGCGGCAGACAGGCTGGCCAATGAAACACGTGCCGGAGCCATGCGTCCCCTGCCGGGTCCGGCCGGGGGCGGAACTCCCGGTCCGGGAGCGGGAGCAGGCGGGGGTGCCGCCGGACCCGGCGCCACTCCGGGCGGCGCAGGATTCGGCCCGACAGCCGGCGGAATTGGCGGAGGTGCAGGCTGCTGCTCCAGCAGTGGCGGGGCGGCAATCTGCCGGGCCAGGGAAGAAGCAACGCAAGAAAAAAGCAAGGCAACCATTATAACGGCAAAAATGGTAAAAAATTTTTTCATGATATCCTCCTCGGTTATCGATTGTCGTCTCTTTCCAGCCGATCGATTTTTTCTTCCAGCGATGCGAGACGCTTGTTGATGATATCGAGAGTTTCCGGCAAATGATCTTTGGTCGTGGCATCGGAATTGAGTTTTTTCCAGAGCCACAAACCGCCCCAGACGAAAAAACCGACCACTACCCAACCGGCACTTATACGGAACAGGTCCGGCGGTACCGGAGGAAAAGGCCCCACGGCGCATCCGGCAAAAAGCAAGACGAACAGCAACCCCAAAAACCTTTCTGGTTTTTTACTAAAACTTTTCCACATAAAACTCTCCTCTTCCACTTCCTGTATAAAATATACCGGGAAAGGATTAAGAAGTCCCGAAGGAGTGATTAAGAAAAGATTAAGATTCTACTGCTGAGGGGGGTTAAATGTGCTGATTATTGCAGGGGAAGTGTGAAGTAAACCGTTGTGCCTTCGCCGGGCTCGCTGGTGATCCGGATAGTTCCCTGGTGGGCCTCGACCATGGCTTTTGCCAGAGACAACCCCAGACCGATGCCTTTTTCACCCGAAACAACAACGGATTTCCCTTGATAGAACGGTTCAAAAATATGGGGCAGAATTTCCGCATCAATGCCCTGTCCCTGGTCCGAAACCCTGATTTCAACCTCCTGGGGGAGGAGTTTCCAGCTGATCACAATAAGTGTTTCGGTTGCGGAGTAACGCAAAGCGTTGGACAAAAGGTTGAGCAATACCTGCTGCAGCAGATCAGGGTCCGCCGATATTCTGGCATCAACTCCCGGCTGCAACACTACGGACCGTTCACCCGCAAGCAGTCGCGCCCGGGCAATGAAATCATCGAAGAACTCGGACAAAACCAGGGGTTGCTTACATACGTTGACCGTGTTTTCGAGGCGCGAGAGGCCCAGCAGCTGCTCGCAGAGCCGGATCAGTCGGTTAACCTCTTTGTACATCCCCCGGGAAAGCCGGGCGATGGCTGCCGGATCGTCCTGGGCACCGCGCAGCAGCACTTCCAGAGAACCTCGCAGACCCGTCAAAGGAGTCATCAGTTCATGGGCGGCGTTGGCGACGAAGCGCCGCTGCGAGGCGAATGCAGCTTCCAGTTTCTCCAGCATATGGTTGAAGGATAGGGCCAGCTGACCGATCTCATCGTGGCGATTTTTGACGGATACCACCTTCGAAAAGTTCCCTCGGCTGATCTGGTTGCAGCTGGCCAGCAGGCCTTGCAGATCTCTCAAACTTATACCGATCAGCCAGAAACCGGTGGTAATCCCCAAAATCAGGATGATCGCCATCAACGAAACCAGCATGGCGCCATGCCGGAAAAGAATCGCTTTAATGTCGGCCAGAGTGGTACTCATCTGGACCACTCCGAAGACCCGCGCACTTGCCGGATGCGGCCGCAGAGGTATCAGCATGACGAGTACGGGTTTGCCTTTTACCTGCCCCCGATAGGTAACCTCGTTTTCCCCGGACAAGGCTCTGCGGAGATATTGTTCATCGGGTGCGGGGGCCACCGGTTCCTCAGGCAGCCGCTTGCCATTGGCAATTATATCCCCTTTCCGGTTCACAATAATCGCCACGGTATCGCGCGATGTCAGATCCCGGGCCAGAAGCAAGGCGGTTTGACTTTTAAGCGGCGAAAGGGAAGAATCCGCTTTCGCCAAACCGTTATCCCGGAGCCAGTGCTCGATGACCGGCTTCGCCCGGGCCCGGATATGACAACTCTTGTTACGGATAAACAGCTGCCAGATGTTCCAGTAAGAATAACCGCCCACGACAACAACGGAAATCGCCAGCAGGGCGGCATAGAGCAGACCCAGGCGGGCCCGCAGAGAAAGTTTTTCCCAGAACCTCATCCGCTGGTTTCCTCGGGATAAAAAGCATAGCCCACGGCATAGATGGTTCGGATCAGGTGTGGAGGACGGTCTCCCAGTTTGTTGCGCAGGTGGCTTATGTGGACATCGACTATATTGGTACCACCATCGAAGTCATAACCTAGTACCCGGTTCAACAGCGTCTCCCGGGTAAACACCCGGTGGGGATAGCGCATAAAAAGCTCCAGCAGACCGAATTCCGTTGGCGTAAGAGCAACCCTCTCTCCACTCCGGCTGACTTCCCGGGTTTCCAGGTCCAGTTCCAGATTTTCCACCCGGAGACGGCTGTTTTCAGTAACTTTTCCGCCCCGGCGCAACAAGGCCCTGATCCGGGCCAGAAGTTCTTCGAAGCTGAAGGGTTTGGTCAGATAATCATCGGCCCCACTGTCCAGCCCTTTCACCCGGTCGGAGACCTCCTTTCTGACCGTGAGCATGAGAATGGGAAGCTCCGAACCATGATCGCGGATATATCGACAAACCTCGAAGCCGTCGATATCCGGAAGCATGACATCCAGAATTATCAAATCAACCCGGATCTGCTGCCAGGCATCAAGACCGCTTTTGCCGGTAATCCTGGGCAGCACCTCGTATCCTTCATATTTTAAGCCGGTAGACAGGAATTCAGTGATTACCGGATCATCTTCGATAACCAAAATCTTTATTTTATCGTCATTCTTCATTATGCCGACTCGATTCCATTACGGTCACAGTTCTCTTTATTCCGGAACCCCGCAAAGCCTCTCCCTCAAATCAGGCCCAGTGTCTACAGGGTTGCCGGACACAGTTGGTTCAAACAGCAGCTCCCCGTTTTCGGGCAGGAAATGCCTTCCCTTTCATCCCCCGGCAGACAGAACGGAAAACAGGAGATAGTAGAGCCCGCAGGCGAGAAAAAGGGCGAGGTAGCCGACCAGCAGGAAACGCAGGGTGAAGGCGGCGGAATCGCTGGTCCGGCGGTTGTTGAGGTAGAGCCGGTAGGCGATCAGGTTGGCAAGCGAGCCGAAAAGGGAGCCGAAGCCTCCGGCATTGACCCCCCAGAGCAGGGCCTTCCAGTTAGCCGTGAACTTGGCGAAAAGCAGGGCCGCCGGGACGTTGCTGATCACCTGGCTGGCCAGGGCCGAAAGCAGGAAGATGTGGCTGGCGTGACTGAGGCGGGCGGCCAGCATCGCCTGGAGGTTGTCGGCCAGACCGAAAAAGAAGAAAAAGGTCAGCAGCAGGCCGTAATCGACCTTGAGGGTCTGCCGGTCGAAAATCAGCGCGTAGAGAACTACCGCCAGGCCGGCGGCCACCGGCAGCAGGTGCAGTACCGAAAGCAGCACGACGGCAAGCAGAAGCAGGTAGACGAAGGCCGTTTTCCCCGGTTTTGCAATGACTACCGTAAACGCTTCCTCTCCGGCCGCCGCGTCCGGGGAGGCGGAAACCAGCCTCGCGGCACCCAGCAGCAGGACCAGGAAAAAAAGCGAAAACGGGGCGATGGTTTTAATGAAAGCCAGTGGGCCGAGATCGTAGTACCAGTAGAGAAAAAGGTTCTGGGGATTGCCGAAAGGGGTCAGGGCCGAACCGGCGTTGGCGGCCAGAGCCTCGAGAATGACCAGCAGTCCGCGATGCTCCAGGCTGAGTCCCAAAGTCAGCGGCACCATGACCACCAGGGAGACATCGTTGGTCACCACCATCGCCAGCAGAAAGGTGGCCGTCACCAGTTTGAGCGGCAAATTCCGCCCGCCCTCGAGCCGGGCCGAGATCCAGGCCATGAGACCGTGGGTCTCAAGCCCTTTGACCGCGACCAGCAGGACCCAGAGAATGAACAGCACCTCGGCCTCCGGCAGCGAGCAGAGGGCCAGGCGACCGGAATAGAGACAGGTCAGGACAAAGCCCGCTCCGGAGGTGACCAGCAGCCACTCCCGCAGGACGAAATCAAGCAGCTGGTTCTGATTTTTCAACTGAAATCCCGCGACTCTTCTTGATACGGTTCCAGATGCACGACGACATCGATAATCTTTTTATTTCTCGCCAGCAGGCGTTTTTTCACCTGTTCCGAAATTTCATGGCCGGCCGCCACCGTCAACTGGGGATCGACGAGCACATGCAGATCGACCAGCAGGGCCCCGCCATGGGTCCGGGTTCTGATGCGGTGCGCGTCACGGACACCCTCAATTTTCAGAACCTCTGCTTTGATCCGGCCGTGATCCTCATAACTGGCGGTATCCAGCAGCTCCGTGATATTGGGCTTGATGATGTCATAAGCGGCCTTCAAAATAAAACCGGAGACCACCAGGGAACCGATTTTATCGACATAGGCCAGGGCCGGGCTGGCAGCTGACAGGCAGACCGCGATCAGAGCCGGAATCGAACTCAAAACATCCGAGCGATGATGGTAGGCATTGGCGATCACCGCCCGGGAATCGATTCTCCGGCCGACCTTCAGGGTCGCCCGGAAGAGTATCTCCTTGGCCAGGATCGAGGCCAGCGGGCCCACGACCGCGTATAATGAAACCGCCGGCCCCACGCTTTCCCCACCGCAGTTCAGGGCCTTGCCGATCAGGGCGCAGGCGACGGCCCCCAGCAACCCGCCGATAAGAATCGCCGCCAGGGTTTCCAGCCTTTTATGACCGTAAGGGTGATGGTCATCGGGAGGGGCATTCCAGTAGCGGACCCCGATCAAAACGATGAAATCGGTTCCCAGGTCGGAGAGGCTGTGAACCGCGTCGGCCACCACCGCCTGGCTGTGCCCCCAGATTCCAACGCAAAATTTCAGCAGAAACAGGAAGAGATTGACCGCGACCCCGATCAGTGTAATCCTGCGTGCCTGAAAATTCGGGTCCCGGGAACCCGCACATGGATCCGTCATGAAAACCAGCCTGTCTGATCAGGAGCCGGAAGCCGGCCAGAATTTCCGGGCCCGGGCCGCGGTCTCCTCGGGAGCGCTAAAAGTCGCCATCTCGCCGAGCATGGTCTCGAAACCGGTGATATCGTTGCGGGTCCATTCGGCATAATCGGAACGGACCACCATCCGCAGGCGCAACTCGAGCCGGCTATCCGGCTTTTCACAAGCCACCATCCCCAGGTTGTAGGCATTGTGACCGAGGCTGCGATAGAATTTCTGGACCCGGGTAATGCCGTCCGCCAGGGCCGAAAACTCCCCGTCAGAAAGTTCCAGCAAAGAACAGGACCCGGGCCGGATCGCCCAGAGCTCGAAAAAGCCTTCGGGGGCGAAGGCGGCCAGCCAGTGCCATTCGCCGCTGGCCCCGATCAGGCGAGACTGCTCCTGCTTTTCGTGGGCGAGATAGTCGGAAAAAAGATAACTGCCCGCAGCCGCATGATAGGCATTGGCCCGGGTCTCGAGAAAGCGGGGGAGATTGGCCGGGATCCGGTCGGCATGAACCTGGAGGTGAGGGTGGACCAGCGAGCCCCCGGCCGCCGGCAGATGGTTCTGGGTGATGGCGAGATAGACCGCCTCCGGGTCGGCGGCCATTACCCTGTGCAGGTAATCGACACAGTTCAACAGACAGTCGGCATAGGCGGCCGCATCGGCGGTGCCGATCTCGACGAAATGGTTATCGTCGACGACGCTGACCGCCGAGTAGCGGCCGTAGGGAAAAAGGTTGGGAAACAGCAGCGATTCCCCACGCTTGAGGCGCGGCTGGTCGGAAAGCTGCGGAGACAAGGTCGGGGTCAGACGCTCGACCTGGGGCCGGCAGAAGGGACAGGAAGCCCGCTCCGCCGCGGTCGGCGGGGGCGGCGGCAGAGTCTTTTCACCCTCGGTCGCGGCCCGGGCGAAGGTGATCCGGCAGCTGCGGCCGGAAACCGGGTCGTAGCGGATCTCGACCGGCTTGCTCGTCTCCCGACCGCCCGGTTCGCCCGGTTCGACAATCCGCGCGGCAACCTCGACCCTTCTGAACTCAAGCTCCTCCCGGTTCTCTTTGACCATGGCCGCCTCCCGGCTTACGCCCGCCCCGTTTTTTCCCGAAAAACCTCAAACTATTGAGGGATACCATAGGACTCTTCAGGCCCGACGTCAAGAAGCATTTAAGCACCTTCCGACAAAGCCAAAAAAAAGGCGGCCCTCACTCGAGAAGCCGCCGTCCGTCATTTCGGAACACTTCTTCTCCGGCCTCAGATCTCCAGCGGCACCCCGAGATCGATCACCTGGGAAACCGGCACGTCGAAATAGGTGGCGGCATCGAGTTCGTTGCGGGAGAGGAACATGAAGATCCGGGCCTGCCAGCGGGGCAGGCGGGGTTTCTCTCCCGGCACCAGCTTGATCCGGCCGAGAAAGAAGGCACACTCTTCGAGTTCGAATTCCAGCCCCTGGGCCCGCAGCAGGGAAAAAAGATTGGCGATATGAGGCCGCTCCATGAAACCGTAGGCGGCGGTCACCCGGTAGAAGCCGCCGCCCAGCTTGTCGACCGTCACTTTCTGGTCATTGGGCACCCGGGGAGTCTCCTCGGTATCGAAGTGGAGCAGGGCGATTTCGGCATGCAGGATCTTGTTGTGCTTCAAGTTGTGAAGCAGGGCGACCGGCACCTGATCGGGATCACCGGTCATGAAAACGGCCCGGCCCTTGACCCGCTGTGGCGGCTCGGCGGTAATCCCTTCCTGGAACTTGTCGAACGACATCGTCAGGTTGCGGATGCCGATCCGGGTCAGTTTCCGGCCCCGGCGCCAGATCATCATCAGGGTGAAGATGAAAGCGCCGATGACCAGCGGGAACCAGGCCCCGTGCAGAATCTTGCTGATGTTGGCCAGGAAAAAGGCGATATCGACAACCAGGAAAAGGGCCGTCAAGGGAATCATCAGGCTTTTGCGCCAGTGCCATTTCTCGGTGGCGACGACGTAGAAGAGAACCGTCGAGATCAGCATCGTCGAGGTCACCGCCACCCCGTAGGCGGCCGCCAGCCGGCTCGAGGACTCGAAGCCCAGGACCAGGCTGATAGTACAGACCATCAGGATCCAGTTGACCAGCGGCACATAGACCTGGCCCATGTGCCGGGCCGCGGTATGCACGATCCGCATACGCGGCAGGTAGCCCAGCTGAATCGCCTGGCGGGTCAGCGAGAAGGCCCCGGAGATCACCGCCTGGGAGGCGATGATGGTGGCCGCGGTGGCGAGGATCAGGATCGGAATCACGCCCCAGGAGGGAACCAGCGCGAAAAAGGGGTCGGAAGCCGCCGCCGGGTTGCGGAGCAGCAGGGCACCCTGGCCGAAATAGTTGATGAAAAGGGCCGGCAGAACGAAACCGAACCAGACCAGGCGGATCGGCTTGGTCCCGAAATGGCCAAGATCGGCATAGAGGGCCTCGGCCCCGGTGACCACCAGGAAGACCGCCCCCAGAACCATGAAACCGTGCAGGTGATTGCGCAGCAGAAAGGCGATTCCGTGCCAGGGCAGGACAGCGGCAAGAATCCTCGGGTTGGTGATGATGTGACCGATCCCGAGCAGGGCCAGGGTCGAAAACCAGACCAGGATGATCGGGCCGAAAAGGCTGCCGACCTTCGCCGTGCCCCGGCTCTG
>JAADEO010000042.1 GCA_013153415.1 Deltaproteobacteria bacterium | reverse complement strand
GAGTACTTCTTCGCTGCGCTCAGGGCGTTCCCAAAAAGTCTTCGTCACTGCGGCGTACTTCTATGTACGCCTCATTCCTCAGCTTTTTGGCACCTAGCAGCTGGAGCTTTTACTTTGCCATCCCGTTTTGTGCGAAAATCTGATTTATTACGAGTTCATCAAAATTTAATTGTCCAGCATGGGCGGCCGGCCCCTGCAAACCGCGAATTCGTCACAAGTTTCTGATAGCTAAGGCAACTCCCGCCACCCGAAAGGGCTTTTTCGGCCCGCAAACGGGCACTCCTAACAGAACCTTTGCCGGCTTCTCGAACCGGGAAAGGTTCAGCGAGGTACTAAATAAGGCAGGCGGGAGACAAAAGTCAACCCCGCAGTTGAGCGGCTGTCTATTATCCTGCAGGTTTATTGTGATTATTGTCCCAGCGGCATGACATCGCAGCCGGGAGGCGGCACGAACATGAAACGGGCCCGGGGCAGGGCCGGATCAGGGCCGCTGGTCCAGCGGTAGGCGATGGTAATGCGGTTGGCGAAAAGATCGACCAGTTCGGTCGTCATCAGGTTCAGGGAGGGACGGGCGAAAATCATCCGCAGGCTTTCGAAAGGCGGAGATTCGGCCCCCTTTTCGGGACGCAGGGTTATCATTACCTGCTTTTCATTCTCTTCGACCGTCAGATCGAAACCCTTGATCCGGCTCTTGATTTCCGCCAGCAGGCTGATGATTATCCGGGCCTCGCGAATATCCTTGACCGCGCCGGTCATGACCTGGTTGAGATCGGGGGTGTAGTACCAGACGGTTTTGCCATCGGAGACCAGCAGCTGCTTTTCCGGCTCTTCGTATTCCCAGCGCATCTTGTCCGGCCCCTGAATCAGGATTCTTCCCGAAGCCACCGCCGTCTCATCGCTGTCGGCGTAGGTCGTGGTCTGGGTGAAGTAGCCGCTCCAGGCCTCGGGACGGTTGAATTTTTGCCGGATCCGTTTGAGGATCGCATCCCGCTTATCCTTGTCGACCGTGGCAGTAGCGACCTTTTTCAGTTGTGTTTTAAGAACCGTCGCCGGGGGCTTGCCGTTATTTTCTCCGGCTGCGAAAACGGCCCCGGCGGAAAGAGCCAGAATTGCCGATACCAGCAGCCAGATCGGAGTTGTCACCTTGATTTTCATCTGTTTCCTTTTTCCTCACATGCCAAAAACCCGCTGACAGTTGGCCGCGGTCGCCGCAGCCACATCTTCGGGTGACAGGCCTTTGATTTCAGCTATTTTTTCAGCTACATAGACAACATAGGCGGGTTCGTTACGCTTGCCGCGCCGGGGTACCGGGGCGAGAAAAGGAGAGTCGGTTTCGATCAGAATATCATCGAGACTCAACTTTAGCGCCACCTCGCGTTGCATTTCGCTACGGGGGAAGGTGATGGTGCCCGGCAGGGAGATCACGAAACCGAGTTCGACAAAGCGTTTGGCCCAGGCGTAGTCGGCGGAAAAACAGTGGATCACGCCGCCGTGTCGATAGCCCTTTTCGGCGACAATGATGTCGTAGACCTCCTGGTGGGCTTCACGGTCGTGAATTACCACCGGCAGTTTGAGTTCGGCCGCGAGATTGAGCTGCCGGGCGAATTCCCGCCGCTGGACCTCGCGAGGTGAGTGATTATGAAAATAATCAAGCCCGATTTCGCCGTAGGCCACGACCTTGTCGTCGGCGGCCAGGGCCCGCAACCGGGCATAGATATTCTCATCGGCGTCTTTGCTTTCATGGGGATGAATGCCGACGGCGGCGAATACGGTACCGGGAAAGCGATGAGCCAGTTCAACCGCCCGAACCGAATCGGCCAGTTCCGTGCCGATGACCAGCATCTTTGCAACCCCGGCTTTTCGGGCCCGGGCCACGGCCGCAGCGACATCATTTTCGAAGTGGCTGAGATTGAGATGGCAATGGGAATCGATATACATGATGATTTACAATTCAGCGTTCAGTGAAGGTTTCAAAATTCCTGACGAATTCGGCCAGGGCGGCGGCGGTCAGCTGGACCAGCTGCTCCCCTTTTTCCGGAGTCGCGGCCGCCGGATCGCCCCAGACCCCGCCGGGCCAGTAGGCGGTCTTGTTGCGGACCAGGATGTATTCGGGAAAATCAGGGAATTCACGGGGCGAGGTCCCTTGTACTAGCGCCGGATGGAGGTATTGAATCCGGGCGGTCTCGACTTCCCCGGCATGGGAATCGCCTTCGGTTTCAACTATCCCGGCCTTCCGCCCGGCCCGATAGCAGAAATCGTATTCATTGATCACCGCGATGCGGATGTCGGCATATTTTTTCAACATCTCCTCGCCGATTTCGATCAGGGCGCCGACATGGGTTTTCCCGGCGTGGCCGGAAATCAGGATGAAGTTCCTGAGACCCTGGGCGTAATAGTTGTCGATCAGGTCGCGGGCCAGGGCCCGCAAAGTGTCCGGCGAGATCCCCACGGTGCCGGGATGGGCCGAAGTGCTGCGGCAGATGCCATAATGGACCGGAGGGGCCACGAAGACCGGATGAAGGGTGGAAGCCCGCTGGACCACGGCGTAGACCTGCATGGTATCGGTATCGAGCGGCAGGTGCTCGCCGTGCTCCTCGGTCGACCCGAAAGGCAGGAAGATCGTGCGACTTTTTTTGAGGCCGGCGACAAACTCCGGCATTGTCATATCGGTAATAATCAAACCAGAATCTCCGTTAATACTTTTCAATCCCGGAAGTAGTGGAAACGGTCAGTACTCCTCGTCATTCCACATCGCCGCGGCGAACCTGACGACCCGGTTGCGGCCGGCATTCTTACCGTTATAGAGTGCGACATCAGCGAATTTGACCGCCTGCCAGAAGGTCTCGCTGTCCTCGGGGAAGAGAGAAACGCCGATGGTCAGGGTCTTCTTCAAGGTGATCGCATCGTCGATTTTCATGGTGTGTTGTTCGACATCCTCACGGATCTTTTCCGCGATTGTCATAGCGTCATCCTCGGTATCGATATTTTTGAGAATCAGGAGGAACTCTTCGCCGCCGTAGCGGATGACGATATCGGAACTGCGCACCGCGTTGCGCAGTATGCGGGCCAGGGTCTGCAACACCCGGTCGCCGACCTGGTGACCGTAGACATCGTTGACTTTCTTGAAGTAATCGAGATCCGCCATCAGGATGGCGACATTCTTCTTTTCGCGCTCGACCTCGGCAACCAGCATCTCGACATAACCCTCGAGGAAACGCCGATTGTTCAAACCGGTAAGGCTGTCTCTGAGGGTGGCATCCTTGAGATTGGCAAGCAGTTTTTTACTCTCGATCACCGGTGCCGCGTTACGGAAATAGTCCATGATCACCGGAATCTGCGTATTGATGCGCTCGAAATCCGAGGGCTGAATGGTGATATGCACCACCTCGCCGACCGTACCGCTGATGATGATCGGAATGCAGACGTGATGACAGCCTTCCTGGTAATATTGATAACGGGAACAGACCTGGTAGTTCCGGTCCCCGCGAATCTCGTGCGCCAGGCGTTTGGCCCGGCAGAAGTCGGCGTTGAGCAGGATCTCCTGGCTGCAGGGCATGACGAACTGGTTGTCATCCTCGTTACCGACTGTTTCAGGGTGGATGTAATGGAGGTGATTCTTGCTGTTTTTCACTTCGTAAAGGGCGAAATCACTGATCCCGAAATTGTGCAGCATGACAAATATGCGCTTGTAGACATCAGTGATGCTTTCATCCTCTTCAATCAGTTTTTTGAAATGTTCCAGCTCGATCTTGCGCCGGACATAGAGATTGAAAACCGTGATCAAACGGCCGATCTCATCCTGGTTCCTGGGCACCAGGCGGGTTTCGCTCTGCTCCCCGGAGGCGAGCCGGCTGATACTTTTGGTTATCTCCGTGATATTGCCTGCCAGGGAACGGAGATAGAGATAGAGGAAGCCCAACAGCAGGGAGGTGCAGAAAAGCCCCAACAGAATACTGAAAAAGATTGAGCTGAAAACGATCCTGCGCTTATCTTGCATAGCGTTGGCGATGCAGTTTTCGATATTGAGGTCGCCGGCGATGGCCATGATGTAGTATTTGAGCGGCTCGAAAATCACGGAATTGACATAAAACCCGTGTTCCGCCCCATTCTCATCCCGCAATCTGACGTATTCGGAATAAATCTCCTGACGATTGGTTTTGCTGATCAAATCCAGGATAATTTTGCGATTTTCCGCCGTGATGGTTTTCAGGTTCCTGATCACCCGGTCATTGCTGATAACCAGATTGCCAAAATAGTCGAAAATAGCGAAGGTGAAGTTGCGGTTGCCCAATGCCGCGATGCTCTTGAGAAAATCATTAACGATTTTCGATTTTTCACATTTGACATTGCCGCAATCGGCTCCCAGATAGACCGTGCTCAGATGGTCTTTGAGATTCCTGGCGTACTGCAGATGTTCAAAGGCCATTTTTTCAAAGTGGCGGGCCTGGTAGTGGAGAATCTTGCGGTCCTGCTCCAGATTCTTGATCTCCTGGTAGATGAAAAAACCGTACCCTACCATCCCCAGCAGACTGAGGCCGAAAAAATAGATACCCAGGAGCTTGAGCCTGAGCGAGACGTCCTTCCACCCCGACAGGGAAAATTTTGGCCGAGAATTATTATCCTGCATGTCCCTTCAACCTTTTAGGTCACAAGTGTCCGTATTCGAGTCTTCGAAATAATAAACTGGAATACTAACATAAAATATGCGCCGAGAAAACCGCTCTTTTCCCGGGGGTATTTTTTTCCGGTTGCAGTCTTATGTGAGCTGTGATAATTATTCATAAAACTCAATCATATCAGAGAATTCGCCGGCAAGCCGAACGTCGGTGAAGAGTGGAGGAAACAAGATGCTAACCCTGTCCGGTCGTGTCCAACAGATCAAACCGTCCCCGACTCTGGCGATTACCGCCAAAGCCAAAGCCCTGCAGGCCGAAGGTATCGATGTTGTCAATTTCGGTGCCGGAGAACCCGACTTCGATACTCCGGACAACATCAAGGAAGCTGCTATCAAGGCGATCCGCGAGGGTTTCACCAAGTATACCGCCGCTCCCGGTATTCCCGAGCTCAAACAGGCGATCTGCGCCAAGCTCAAACGGGAAAACGATCTCGACTACGCCGAAAACCAGATCATCGTCTCCTGCGGCGGCAAGCACTCCTTCTACAATCTCGCTCAGGCCCTGCTCGATCCCGGCGACGAGGTCGTCATTCCGGCCCCCTACTGGGTCTCCTACCCACCGATGGTTTCTTTGGCCGGCGGCGTGCCGGTGATCATCGAGGCCGGCCAGGAACAGGGTTTCAAGATCACCCCGGCCCAGCTCGAGAGCGCCATCACCCCGAAAACCCGGGCCGTGGTCATCAATTCGCCCTCGAATCCGACCGGAGCCGCCTATACCCTCGACGAGCTCAAGGCTCTGGCCGAAATCGCGGTGAGCAAGGATATCCTGATCATCAGCGACGAAATCTACGAACATATCATATATGACGGTTTCGAACAGTTCAGCCCGGCCCAGATCGGCCCCGAGGTCAAAGAGCGCTGCGTCATCCTCAACGGCGTCTCCAAGTCATACTCGATGACCGGCTGGCGCATCGGTTTCACCGCCGGTCCGGCCGAACTGATCGCGGCGATGACCAAGATCCAGAGCCAGAGCACCTCGAATCCGACCTCGATTTCGCAAAAAGCGGCGATCGAGGCCTATAACGGCCCCCAGGATTACGTCCGGAACGTTCTTAAACATTTCGACGAACGCCGCCGCTACATCGTCAAGGCCCTGAATGAAATTCCCGGAATCGCCTGCGCCAACCCCCAGGGAGCCTTCTACGCCTTTCCCGGCGTCTCGGGCCTGATCGGCAAAAAATGCGGCGGCAAAGAGATCGACTCCTCGCTGACCCTGTGCGAGATGCTGCTCGACGAGGTCAAGATCGCCGTGGTCCCGGGCGAGGCCTTCGGCGCCCCCGGCTACATGCGGCTCTCCTATGCGACCTCGCTGGAGAACATCAAGAAGGGCGTCGGCCGCCTGGCCGAATTCGTCGAGAAGCTCTCCTGAAACAGAACCCGCGACACCTTCAATCAACCCGGACAGGAACCGGCGGGGCCAGGCCCTCGCCGGTTCTCTTTATTTGACAGCAGATGATATCGGTCAACAACTTAAGCAAATCCTACGGCGGGCAGGTGCTCTTCAAAGAGGTCAGCCTCCAGTTCGACCCCGGCAACCGCTACGGCATCGTCGGCGCCAACGGCGCCGGCAAGTCGACCTTCGTCCGCATCCTCTGCGGCCAGGAGAGCCCCGACACCGGCACCGTCAACCTACCGGCGAAGATCCGGGTCGGAACCCTGAATCAGGATCACTTCGCTTTCGAGGACGACCTCCTGATCGACGTGGTCATGCAGGGCCAGCCCGATCTCTACCGGGCCTTCAGCGAAAAGGACGAACTGCTGGAAGAGGCGGAGCCCGATCCCGAGCGCATCATCGAGCTCGAGGAGATCATCGCCCACCACGACGGCTACCAGGCCGAAAGCCGTATCGCCGAGATGCTCGAAGGTCTCGGCATCGCCACGGTCTATCACAAACAGCCGATGCGGGTGCTCTCCGGCGGCTACAAGCTCCGGGTCCTGCTGGCCCAGTGTCTTTTCAGCCGGCCCGAGGTCCTGCTGCTCGATGAACCCACCAACCATCTCGACATCGTCTCGGTGCGCTGGCTCGAAGACTACCTGGTCGATTACAAGGGCACGGTGATCGTCGTTTCCCACGACCGCGATTTCATCAATCGGGTCTCGACCCACATCGCCGACATCGATTACCAGACCATCAAGATCTATCCCGGCAACTACGACTACTATCTCAAGGCCCGGGAGCTCGATGAGCTCCAGCGGCGTCAGGAATCGGAAAAGGCGGAAAAGAAGATCGACGAACTCCAGGCCTTCGTCACCCGTTTCAAGGGCAAGGCCACCAAGGCCCGCCAGGCTCAGAGCAAGATCAAGCAGATCAACCGGATGGAAAAGGAGATCGTCAAACCGGTCTACTCCTCCCGGATCCATCCCCGCATCCGCTTCGAATGCTGCCGGCCCTCGGGCAAGACCGTGCTCGAGGTAGATTCGCTGAGCAAGGCCTACGGCAGCAAGCAGGTTTTGAACGAAGTCTCGTTCACCGTCGAACGGGGCGAACGCCTGGCCGTGATCGGCCCCAACGGCATCGGCAAATCGACCCTGCTCAAGATCATCATGAACGAACTCGAAGCCGATGCCGGAAAAGTCACCTGGGGTTATGAAACCTGGCCCGAGTATTTCTCCCAGGACCATCGCGAACTGATCCCCGTCAACACCACTCCCTATGAATACCTCTACAGCTACGGACCCGGCGAAAGCATCGGCACGATCCGCGGCATTCTGGGTAACCTGCTCTTTACCGGCGACGATGTCCACAAATCGACGGCGGCGCTCTCCGGCGGCGAAGCGGCACGGCTGATCATCGCCAAGCTGGTGCTGAAAAAAGGCAACGTCCTGGTGCTCGACGAACCCACCAACCATCTCGACCTCGAATCGATCGAGGCCTTCATCGACGCCCTTAGCGACTTCGAAGGAACGATCATCTTCGTCAGCCACAACCGCTACCTCGTCAACCGGCTGGCGACCCGGATCCTCGAACTCAAGGCCGAGGGTTTCGACACCTTCCCCGGAACCTATCAGGAGTATCTCGAGCATCTGGGCTGCGACCACCTGAGCGGGGCCGCGGCGGCCGGCGAACGTCCCGCCGCCCCGACCCGGATGCGGGAGACCAAGAAGCCGGAAGAAAAAACCGGCAACCGTGAGGATTCCGAAAACCGGCCCGGCAAAAACCAACCGGCCCGCAAGCAGCAGAAGCAGACTCAAGACAAGATGCTGCGCAAGAAGATCAACCAGCAGCTCCGTCCCCTGAAGAAGGAGAGCTCGGCCGCCGAAGCCCTGTGCGAACAGCTCGAAAAAGAGGTCGAAAAGCTCAACCGGCTCTTCTCCAGCCCCGACTACTACTCCCAGACCCCGCCCGACACCATCAAGAGACAGGCGGCCGAGAAAAAGGAAGCCGAGGAAAAGCTGGCCTGGGCCTATCACAAGTGGGAACAGCTCAACCAGGAGATAGAGGAACTGGAAAAAGAACTGAAAGTTTAGAACATTTTACTTTGCCATAATCATCCTATCACTCCGGGCTTTGCGCGGAATCCTAATTAATATATGAGTGAATCGATCAGCCGGGCCCGGAAGAAAATCGCCGATCCGGCCCTCCACATCATCCTCTACGAACCCGAGATTCCGGCCAACACCGGCAATATCGCCAGGCTCTGCGCCGCGGCCGAACTGCCGTTGCACCTGATTCACCCCCTGGGTTTCAAAACCGACGACCGCCATCTTAAAAGAGCCGGCCTCGACTACTGGTCTGAAGTCGAGGTCCACGAACACGAAAATTTCGCCGCTTTCGAAACCTGCTGGCGGAACCTCGTTCCCGCCGCTCCGATCATCGCCTTGAGCGCCCGGACCGAAACTCCCTACTCCCGTAGCGGCGAGGATCTCGTCCGTCGCGGCCTCGGCCTGCTCTTCGGTCCCGAGACCCGGGGTCTGCCGCGAGAGATCACCTGTCGTTTTCCAACCTTCACTATCCCCATGACGGGCCGGGTCCGCAGTCTCAACCTCTCGACCGCTGTCGGCATCGTCGCCTACCATTTTCTCGAAAGGCTCGAAATCTTCTGAGCAACCCGGCGTCGCCTCTTTCGCAATTGCGACCCTCCCCGTCATCTTTTTCTGAAAAAAACAAAAAAATTTCCAAAAAGATCTTTTCTTGACTTATGTCAAAGGGAAATCGCTTCCCTTGCGGTAAAAGAGGATTAAGTTAATCAAGTTTGAGTTAGAATTCTTTAACTGTTAGAAAAATAGAGGAGAGTGACTATGTTTTGTTTTCAATGTCAGGAAACTGCGAAAAACCAGGGATGTACCATCAAAGGCGTTTGCGGCAAGCCGGAAACCACTGCCAACTTGCAGGATCTGCTGATCTACACCCTGAAAGGGATCGCCGTCTACGGCGAGAAGTTGAAAGAGCTCGGCCAGGTCGACAAGGGTGTCGCCAAGTTCGTCGCCGAAGGCCTGTTTACGACCATCACCAACGTCAACTGGGATGATGATACCTTGAAAGCCATGATCAAGGAGGCCCTGGGCCGTCGTGATCAGCTCAAGGAACAGTTCCTGAAAGCTTACAAAGAGAAGAACGGCGCCGATTTTTCCGGCGACCTGCCGGATGCCGCCACCTGGACCGGAGACGAAAGCAGCTTCGCCGACAAGGCCAAGGGTGTTGGTGTGTTGGCCACCGAAAACGAGGATGTCCGTTCGCTGCGCGAACTGCTGGTCATCGGCCTGAAAGGGGTCGCGGCCTATGCCGACCACGCCGCCATCCTCGGCTACGAAGATGAGAATTTCTACGGCTACATGTATGAAGCCCTGGCCTCGACGACCAAGGATCTTTCGGTCGACGAGATGATCGCCATGGTCATGAAGTGCGGTGAGAATGCCGTCGGCGTCATGGCCCTGCTCGACAAGGCCAATACCGAAACCTACGGTCACCCGGAAATCACCGAGGTCAATCTCGGTGTCGGCAAAAACCCCGGCATCCTGATCTCGGGCCATGATCTCAAGGACATGGAGGAGCTCCTGAAACAGACCGAGGGCACCGGCGTCGACGTCTACACCCATGGCGAGATGCTGCCCTGCCACTACTACCCGGC
>JAADEO010000043.1 GCA_013153415.1 Deltaproteobacteria bacterium | reverse complement strand
GTTTTCCGGTTCTCGTGGTCAGCCGGACCGGACTGGGAGCCGTCAACCACTCTCTGCTGACCTTGGATCGGCTGCGCCGCGAGAACCTGAAAACCGTCGGCCTGGTTGCCAACCATTTCAGCTCCCGCCCGGGAATCGCCGAAAGGGAATTCATCTCCCAATTGAGAGAATTCGACCCGGTGGAGATCATCGGCGAACTGCCGTTGCAGGAATCTCCCCCGGTCAGCGACCGCGAATGGGACGACCTCGCCCGGCATTTGGACATCGACAGCCTCATCAGACTGATCTCAGATTCCCGCTGACCGGCAGCAACCGCCACACGGGGCGAACAATACTTGCCGTAAGCAATAAATCCCTGAAATCCCGAGACAAAAGCTTGTAAATCACGGGCTTATCTGGTAGTATGATAGTCTTTTGCCGCAAAAACGCGGCCCGGTTGCGAATCCGTTCCCGATGAACCCGTAGCGGACGGAAGATTCGCAGCCGAAAGCGAACAGAATTCGTTGGCGCGAACGGCATCTTCAGCCGTGCAACGCCGGCGTTTCCAGAAAAAAAAGGCCGCCTGAAAACAGGCCTTGCCGATGAGAATCTTTCGCGGGCGGCTACAGCCTGCGGAACCGACACCCTTTATATCCGGTTATAACTGATTATGCATAAGACAACCAGCCGACAGAGTCTGATGGTGGCTACCATCAGACGGCTCCTGCACCGGGAAGCCTGGTCCAACATCCAGAACGTCCTGGACAAGCTCTATCCAGCTGACATCGCCCTGGTCATGCGCGAGCTTGACGAGGAGATGTGCCTGACCCTGTTCAAACAGATCAGAGATCTGAACAAGGCGGCCGAGACCCTGAGCGAACTCGACATCGAGATCGCCGTCCCCCTGCTCCAGTCCCTGAGCGAAGAGAAGGTCGTCGCCATCGTCAAGGAGATGCCGGACGATGACCGGACCGATATCATCGCCCATCTGCCGGAGGATTTCGCCCGACGGATTCTCGACCAGCTGGGCACGGTCGAATCCCGTGACGTCGAAACCCTGCTGAGCTACCCTGACGACAGCGCCGGCGGCATCATGACCACCGAATTTTTCGCGCTGCGGGATGAAATCACGGCGGCCGAAGCCATCGAGGCCATCCGCCGGCGCGGGGAAGAAGCGGAAACCGTCTTCTACATCTACGTCACCGACACCATGGGTCGGCTGATCGGCATCGTCTCGCTGCGCAAACTGATTCTCTCGCCGCCCGAGACCAAACTGAAAGATATAATGAACACCAATGTCGTCAAGGTCGATATCCACACCGACCAGGAGATCGTCGCCCAGCTGGTCGAACGCTACAACCTCCTGGCCATTCCGGTCGTCGACGAAGCCAACATCCTGGTCGGTATCATCACTGTCGACGACGTCATCGACGTTATCCGCCAGGAAGCGACCGAAGACATCTTCCGCATGGCGGGTACCGATTCGACGGAGATCGTCTACGCCGACAATATCCTGAAAATCGCCCGCATCCGTCTGCCCTGGCTCTTCGTCACCCTGATGGGGGGGATCGTAACCGGATATTTCATGTGGCTTTTCAAGGTCACCCTGGAAACGGTATTGACCCTGGTCACCTTCGTTCCGGTCATCACCGGCATGGGCGGCAATGTCGGCACCCAATCATCCTCGATCATCGTCCGCGGCCTGGCTACCGGCCGGGTAACCATGGACACCATCGCCAAAGTGATCTGGCGCGAGGCCCGGATCGGAGTGTTGATGGGAGTTATCTGCGGGATAATGGTCGGCATTATCGCTCTCCTCTGGCACCACGAACCCCTGGTCGGTGCCGTGGTCGCGGTCTCGATGTCGATCTCCATGATGGTGGCCGCGACCATGGGAGCTTTCGTCCCCACTTTTTTTCATAAATTGGAAATCGACCCGGCCATCGCTTCGGGCCCTTTTGTCACCACCAGTAACGATATCGTCGGCATCCTTATCTACATGGGGACCGCCACAATCTTTCTCAAATATTTCATGTAAATAAGGGCTTTGCCCGCCGCTGCCAGCCCCGCTCGACAAAGCGGCTCCGGGAAAAAAAATCGGGACATGCCCCGCGTTAAAGATACCGCATTCATCATCAATAAAGTCGACTTTGGCGAAAGCGACCTGATTCTCACCCTGTTCACTGCCGGACGCGGTAAAATCAGCGCTATCGGCAAGGGCGCCAAACGCAGCCGAAAGCGCTTTCCGGGTTCACTGGAGCTCTTCTCCCGGGTATCCTTTGCCGGATTCATCAAACACCCTCTGGCCCTGACCCGGATAGACGAGTGCCGGCTGGTCGAACCTTATCTCGACATTCAGGAAGATCTGCACAGTTACTACTGCGCCTGTTATTTTCTCGAAATCATCAACCGCTGCTGTGCCGAGCGCCAGGCAAACCGGGAGATCTTCATTCTCCTGGATGAGGTTCTCACCTATCTCGCCTCGAAACCCGCAAACCGGAACTTCAACTGCCGGATACGCCTGTTCGAGTTGCAGATCATCGCCCTGCTCGGCTTCAAACCCCGACTCGACCACTGTCTCGAATGTCACGGCAGGCTCGATCAGGAGAAAGCCTTCATCTTTTCCCCGGAAGCCGGGGGGCTGGTCTGCAACTCCTGCCGGAAACGCTACTCCGCTTCCTTCACCGTCAGCCGGGGAACCGTCAATCTTCTCAACCTGGCCTCCAGGCTTGACAGCGACCTGAAGAATAAACTAAATTTCACCCCTCAGGTGGAACGGGAAAGCGCCAGACTCTGCCGGGCTCTACTACGCTGGCACAGCGGCTGCGAGTTCAAGAGCCTGAAGGTGCTGGAAAACCATACCGCCTTCCACCGGAACGATAGCATCAGTTTCAAACCGGACATCCAGCCTGAAAGATGGAAAGGGAACCGTTAAAAGAACCTCTTTAATCTGCTGCAGGGAGTTAAAACATGAATTTCCAAGACGTCATCCTCAACCTGGAACGCTACTGGGCCGACCACGGCTGCATCATTCAGCAACCATACGATCTCGAAGTCGGGGCCGGAACCTTCAACCCTGCCACCTTTCTGCGGGCCCTGGGACCGGAACCCTACAACGTCGCCTATGTCGAACCTTCACGGCGACCCAGTGACGGCCGTTACGGTGAAAACCCGAACCGCCTGCAGCATTATTACCAGTACCAGGTAATCCTCAAGCCCTCGCCTTTAGAGATCCAGGAGCTCTACCTGGACAGCCTCAAAGCCCTGGGTATCGACCCGCTGGACCACGATATCCGTTTTGTCGAGGATGACTGGGAATCCCCCACTCTGGGAGCCTGGGGACTGGGCTGGGAGGTCTGGCTGGACGGTATGGAGATCACCCAGTTCACATATTTTCAGCAGGTCGGAGGCTTTGACCTCAAGCCGGTCTCGGGGGAGATAACCTACGGGATTGAACGAATCGCCATGTACCTGCAGGGGGTCGACAATGTCTACGACCTGAAATGGAACGATGATTTCCTTTACGGTGATGTCCACCACCAGAGCGAAGTGGAATGGTCACGCTTTAATTTCGAGGAAGCCGATGTCAAGATGCTGCTGGAACTTTTCAACATGTACGAAAAAGACGGCATCCGCCTGGCGGAAAAGGATTTTGTCCTGCCACTCTACGACTGCTGCCTGAAATGTTCCCACATCTTCAACCTGCTCGATGCCCGGGGAGCCATTTCGGTAACCGAAAGGACCAGTTACATCGGCCGGGTCCGCAACCTGGCCAAGCTTTCCGCCACCAACTACCTGAAACAACGCGAAGAGATGGGTTTCCCACTGCTGAAACGGCTGCGGAAATAGTCAAGGGCATTTAACCGATCGCTCAACGCGGCAGCAGAAAGAAGAGGCGGCCCGGCTGCTTCATGACCCCGGCCACGAGTTCGGCCCGGCGGTCGGCACCGCAATAGAGATCGACCCGGTAAGGACCCCGGATTGCACCACCGGTATCCTGGGTCAGAACCAGGCGCCGGCAGGAACGACTCCCGGTCGCTTCGCCGGTTGCCGCAAATTCGGGCAGATCCAGATCGATCAGGGCCAGGGCCCCTTCCGGATAGACCCGGCGGTCAACGGCGATCGAACAGTTCGCGGTCAAGGGAATCTGCAGACATCCCAAAGGTTCCTTGCCGGGCAACGACCGGAAAAAAACATAACTGGGGTTGACCGAAAAAATTTCCCGGCGCCGTTGCGGATGAGAGTCGATCCAGGCCCTGATGGCCGGCATCGAAACCTCTTCGCGCCGCATCAGCCCCTGCCGGATGAGCCAGGCCCCGACACTACGGTAGGGATGGCCGTTTGCTGCCGCGTAGCCCACCATCTCGACTCCGCCGTCAGCCATGAGAATCCGTCCCGAGCCCTGTATCTGCAGGAAAAAGCGGTCAGTCTCGTCATCCACCCAGAGCAGTTCCAGGCCCCGGCCGGCCAGTTTTCCCTGATAATCGACCTCCTCCCGGGTGTAATAGGGAACCACGGTCTTGTCTTTCCGAAGGCGACCCTGGCGGCGGGGGAAATGCAGGCTCTCGATCCCAGGTATCAGTGGTATCCGGTCGATCCAGGGCCAAAGCCGTCGGATCCGGCGCTGCAGGTCGAATCCTTCGAAGTCTATGTTCACCAGGTCATCAGGACGACGGTAAAGGGGAAAACGAAATCGCTCATCCGGGTGCCGGGCCCCACGCAGGGTGGGAACATAATATCCGGTAAAAAGAACCGGGCTGTCATTCCTCCCCCCCCAGAGTGATGGCGGTGGAGCCACCGTATAGATCTGGAAATGTCGCTCCAGATATCGCTGGAACCGGGCCAGATCCGGCTTCGTGGCCAACAAAGTCAGCAGATCCAGCTGGGCTCGCAAGAGATCAGCGACTTTCAAACCGACATTGCCGTAGAAAAGCTTCCGCTCCGACGGCAGCCGTTCCAGATAGCCGATGTTGGCGGTCAGAGCGCGGCTCAGCGCCTGACCATCGAAATCCACCCGGGTAAGCCGAGGTATGACATCTGTGATTTCCAGGCGTAATTTTTCATCAGGACTCTTGGCAAAATAGCTGAAGACACCTATAATAAATAGCAACAGACAAAAAAATGCCGTGCCGGCCACGAAAATCTTTTTCGCATTGCAAGAGTCGGTTATCACCTGTACGGCTCCCGGTCGGAGTTGTAAAAAAAATCAGGGCGGGAACAAATCCCACAACCCAAACGGGTTTTTCCGGCTCGCAAACAAGTAAACCCGCATCAGAACCTTTTATTGTTTTTTAAACCAGAAAACAACCTGTTAAAGTACTGATCGGGAACTGTCCGGCCCGAATTCACGGTTGACCGGATTCTTTTTTAGAAAACAATCATCTCAAAGGCAACTGCAGAATCGAGTGCCACCCGGCATTCCTAGCCGCACTGGACGGTTGCCCCAGAGATATCCCAGAATATATCTGCCGTAAGGAGAAAAGCGGAGATGCCGGAGTTTGAATTCGATAATCTTGATGAAATACTCGACGAGTCTCTGGACGACCTGGGGGAACCCCCACGCTACCGGGTTCTGCTGCATAACGACCACTACACGACCATGGAATTCGTGGTCGAGATTTTGCAGGAGGTCTTTCACCACAGCCGCTCCCGGGCCGAACAGATCATGTTGATGGTTCACCGCCAGGGGGTCGGCTGTTGCGGTGAATACGACCGCGAGATCGCCGAAAGCAAAGTCGTGACCGTCACCCGCCGGGCAACCGAAGCCGGTTTCCCTTTACGCTGCACCATGGAGAAAATCTGACTACCATGATCAACCCTGAACTTGAACAGACCATTGTCGCCGCCTATCGCGAGGCTAAAAACCGGGAACACGAATACCTGACCGTGGAGCACCTGCTCTACTCCCTTCTGCAGACCGAAAGCGGCCGGAAAATCATCGAACAGTGCGGTGGCGACATTGTCACCCTGGTGGCCCGCCTGGAAAACTACTTTTCCGCCCGCATGCCGAAACTCAAGGACGGCCCTCATGCCGATCCGACCGAGACCGTGGCTTTCCAGCGACTCATCCAGCGTACCCTGCTGCATGTCCAGATGGCGGAAAAACCCGAGGCCGAAATCGGCGACCTGTTAGCCTCGATCTTCGAGGAGGATGAAACCCACGCCTGTTTTTTTCTCCGGGAACAGGGTATCACCAGGCTCGACATCCTGCGTATCCTCTCCCGCGAAGATGATGACAGCGCCTCGGCCTCGCCCGGAGAACTCCCCCTGCAACCATCTTTCCCTCCGGCTCCAGCTGAAAACCAGGAAGAGAAAGAGGGGAAAAAAGCAGCGCCGGGAAAGGAAAAAAAGAAAAAGCTCACCCACCTGGAAGCCTTCACGGTCGATCTGCGGGCCCGGGCTGAGGCCGGCAAAATCGATCCCTTGATCGGGCGGGAGACCGAGATGCAGAGAACCCTGCAGGTACTCTGCCGCCGCAACAAGAACAACCCGATTTTCGTTGGTGATCCCGGAGTCGGCAAAACCGCAATGGCGGAAGGACTGGCTCTGCGCCTGCATCGGGGCGAAGCCCCGGAAGTCCTGCTTGATTACGAGATCTTCGCTCTCGATTTAGGCGCCGTTCTGGCGGGAACCAAATACCGGGGCCAGTTCGAGGAACGCCTCAAGGGAATCATCCGGGAACTGGAGGAGCGGGAAAAGGTCATCCTTTTCATCGACGAAATCCATACCCTGATCGGAGCCGGGGCGACCAGCGGCGGCTCGATGGACGCCGCCAACATCCTCAAACCGATACTTGCGGCCGGTCACATCAGGTGCCTGGGTTCAACCACGCACGAGGAGTACAAGCAGAATTTCAACCGTGACCGGGCTTTAGCAAGACGCTTCCAGCCGATTTTCCTGCCGGAACCAACTGTCGGCGAAACAATAAAGATTATAAAGGGTTTACAAGACAAATTTGAAGAGCACCATGAGGTAAGATACAGCGCGGCCGCAATCCGTTCAGCAACCGAACTGGCGGCCCGCTACATCAATGACCGCCACCTGCCGGACAAAGCCATCGACGTTATCGATGAAACCGCGGCCGCAGTGCGTCTGGCTGGCGGCAAGCGCCGGCCGCTGACCATCAGGGTCTCGGATATCGAAAAAACGGTTTCGATGATCGCCCGGGTGCCGGTCAAAAAACTCACCCACGACAATTCGGTACGCCTGGCCCGCCTGGATCTGCAACTCAAGCAGGAGATCTTCGGCCAGGATGACGCCATCGCCGCCCTGTTCCGCTCTTTGAAACGCTCGCATGCAGGCCTCAATCAACCTGACCGCCCGATCGGCTCATTTCTTTTCACCGGACCGACCGGGGTCGGGAAAACTGAAATCTGTCGCCAGACCGCAGCCCATCTCGGCATTGAACTGATTCGTTTCGACATGAGCGAATACATGGAAAAACATGCCGTCGCCCGCCTCATCGGTTCGCCGCCCGGATACGTTGGTTTCGAACAGGGCGGCCTGCTGACCGAACAGGTGCGAAAAACGCCCCACGCTCTGGTGCTCCTGGATGAGATAGATAAAGCGCATCCCGACATCTTCGGCATTCTGCTGCAGATCATGGACTATGCCACCCTGACCGACAACAATGGCCGAAAAACCGATTTCCGCCACACCATCCTGGTAATGACCAGTAACGCCGGAGCCCGGGAGATGTCAGCCGCAACTATCGGTTTCGGCTCGGGCGAAGATGAGTCGGAACACCAGACCCGGGGGAAAGGCCGCAAGGCCCTGGAGAAACTCTTTACTCCCGAATTTCGCAACCGTCTCGATGAAATCATCTTTTTCCGCCCCCTGGACCGGGAGATCATGCTCCGGGTGGTCGATAAATACATGGCCCACCTGCAGAATTTCCTCAGTCCCAGAAAGGTCGTCCTGCAACCCCTCGACCAGGAGGTTCGCAACTGGCTGGCGGATAAAGGCTTTGACAGCAAATTCGGCGCCCGGCCCCTGGACCGCCTGATCCAGGAGAAGATCAAAGACCCCCTGGCCGACGAGATGCTGTTCGGCGAGCTCAAACGGGGCGGCCGGGTTAAAGCCGGGATCAGAAACGGCGACCTGATCATCGAGGTCCTGGCTGAAAACCGCAAATAGAACGGCCGCGACAAAGTTTGCAACCAGCCGCAAACAGCCGGAAAACATAAAAAGCTCTTGGAAAACCGGCAGTTTACTGGATAATCAGGCGCCCGACAGCTACCTGTCCGGACGAGATCGTCAGACTGCCGATCAGATTGGTAAAGCCGGTTCTTTTCGTAAAACCGGCGGAGTAGCCACCCTCGAGCCGGATTGACAACGGCCGGTCGAAATGAAGGTTTTCACTGTAGTTGCCGATCTGGACCTGGATTTCGTCGTCATTTCCCGAATCGGCATAAACTTCGGCGATGGAAGTCGCGTAAGAGCCATAGCACAGATCACCGGGATCAGACCCGCAGCGAAACATCAGCCTCACATTGCCATTCTGATCGGGGCCGTGATTACCGAAATTCACATCTTTCACCATCTCACCCTCCGCCAGGGTCACTTCGTATTCACCGGGCGCAGTTCGCAATGGAGCCAACCGGAAAACGGTGACCGCCTTGAAGGTGCGGTTGTCGTAACTCCCTCCCCATGGCATCGAGTTCAGACTGTTGCTCCAGGTATCGTGCAGGTAGACGGTCCGGGCCGAACCGCTGTCGTCGTATCCCACCCCGATCATGGTGTGACCGGTAACATGCACGAGAACCGGCCGGCCATTGTCGATCTCATTCTTATACTCGGCAAATGAAAATCCTCCGGCAACCCGGGCATCTATCAGTTGATTGTAATTCTCCACCACCTGGTAGCCCCGGGATTCGGCAAACAGGCGCAGACCGTGACAAAGCGCGGTCGCCGGCCGGCCCTGCTCCGGATCGGGTACGGGATCGTAAAGTTTCCGGCCATCTCCGTAATAAAAGTAAGTGGTCGAACCATCATTGTTGCTTTCGATCCCGGCGACCGAATCGAAATTCCATTTCCACTGGTTGGTACCCAGAAAATCGGCCGTACACTCTCCCCAGGAATGCTCGCTACCAGTCGCACTCCAGGGATCCGGGCCATTTTCGTTGAGCGCCCGCCAGTAATCATCCACGTGACCAGGCACGGTACGGCCATCGAAGCCCTGCATGGTCGCAATCAGGGAACATGACCCGGCAATCGGAGAATCGGGATTGAACCCCTGACCGAGATCGACCAGGGGAGCGACCCCGTTATTGGCCGGACCCGCATACATATTGCTGTAACCGATACGATCGTAGTACCCGAACAACATCCCCGCCGCAGTAGCCGAGCAGCCGTAGGTCCAGGTCGAAGTCGGCACCTCGGACAGAAGCACGCCGGCCACCGTATCAGCCCGCAAAGCCGAATTCCGGAAACCGGCTGCGGGATGCGGGGGACTGTCGAATACCATGGAAAAGATCTCTTTCCGTTCGGCCAGCGTCAATTCCGCGAAACGGGTCGTCAACGGCAAAGTGGCGGTTTCCGCCGCCGCCCGGCTGCCGGGCCGGGTCTGCTGCCAGCCCTCCTGCAATTCTTCAGCCACGTTATAGGTACCCGGAGCCAGCCCGGCGAACATGTAATTCCCATCGGCATCGGTAACGCTGACCGGTTCGTCCGAATCGGCCGTACCATTACGATTGTGGTCAAGAAATATTTTCCAGTGGGAGAGCCCGGGTTCACCCGGATCCTTAATCCCGTTGAGGTTGTAATC
>JAADEO010000014.1 GCA_013153415.1 Deltaproteobacteria bacterium | reverse complement strand
AGGCTGAAAGCAAGGCCCGGCACCTGGCTCTCGACCGGGCCCTGACCATGCTCGGCAACCGCAAGATTCCCGACGCCGCGAAAGAGCAGGTCCACCGGGAAGCCGAGAGACTGGTCACCATCCGCCGGGTATTGAACAAAAAACCCCGCCCGGACGGCAGCGTCAAGCCGGTTTTCTTCTGCAGTGTCAGTAAAACCGGCATCATGGAGATCATCAACCGGAAAAACCAGTCGACTTTGAAGAGTATGGACCGGCCCCAGGTCAATATCGGCATCATCTTCCGGACCCTGCCACCGAATCTCGACTCCAGCCGTAAGGCGTTCCTCGACCGCATCAACAACCTGCTCGAGGAGTATTTTTCCGAAGCCGGTTTCCGGATCGCCCCACCCCCCGAAGCGATGCTCAAAGCCATGGCCGCCGGCAAAAGCACCAGCGAAGTCTTCAGAAGCTTCATCCACAACTCGACTGAGGTCAACTACCTGCTCTACGGCGCTCTCGACGTCAATCCCGAAGACGTCCGCCAGATCGACGGCCGCTATTACAAATCCCGAGTCGGGCTGACCCTGCGTTTCTACAATATTCCATCGCACGATGTCGTCTCCTTCAGCCGGGATGTCTACGGCACCGGCGAGAATAAGAAGGCCAGCATCATCAACGCCATGCGCAACTGCGCTAAAGTCATCAGTGAGAAGGTCGGAGTTCACGAGGTGGTAGCCGACTGGCAGCGCAAACTCAACGAGGGCTTCGAATACAGCCTCCAGTTCTGCGGTTTCCATGATCACGGCTGGTCCCGCATCCTGCGCCGGGCCCTGAAAAAGCATGGTCGTTTCATCTCCCGGAGCCGGGGACAGAATCTGACCAAAATCTATCGTTACAAAGCCGATCCCGGCATGTTTCTGCATCCCTCCATCGATTTCGAGGATTTTCTCGAGGATCTTGAAGGCCTGGAACAGGTCCAGTTCGGCCTGATGGTTCAGAACGACCGTCTCTATTATGTCTTCGGTGATGACGAGCAGTGCTTCGATATCGGTTTCGATGACGCCGAGGATGCCCTGAAATGAAAAACCGCCATCCGAAGGAGAAGAAACGGATGGCGGTAGCGAAAAAGAAAAAGACGCTTCGGCGTTTATTCGAGCAGTTGCCTGATCCGGGAGAGGATTTCCCGGGAATCGTAGGGCTTTGAGATGAAGTTGTCCCGGGTGAAAATCCCGGCCGGCAATTTTTCGGTGGCATATCCGGAACCGAAAAGAATAGGGATATCGGGAGCCATCTCCCGCAAACGCTCAAACATCTCGACACCATCCATGACCGGCATGACGACATCGGCAAAGATGAGATCGATCGAACCCGGCTGTTTTCTGACCCTTTCGAGGGCCTCCCATCCATTTTCAGCCTCAACCACCGTGTAGCCGGCCATCCGCAGCTGGCAGCTTATCATCTCCCGGATCTGCTCATTGTCTTCCGCCACCAGGATAGTTCTGTCGGAGGTATCGCTTCCGGACGGGGAGGTCTGTTTTTCATCACTGGCCGGCGGCCAGTAGATCGTAAAACGCGTTCCCTCTCCCGGGCGGCTCCAACAGGAGAGCGCTCCCCGGTTCTGGCGGACGATGCCATAAACGGTCGCCAACCCCATTCCCGAACCCCGGCCGACTTTCTTGGTGGTGAAAAAGGGCTCGAAGATGTGGCTGAGGACCTCCTCGCTCATCCCGATACCGTTGTCCTCGACCTCGATGCGTAAATACCAGCCGGCGACTATATCATCCTGGAGTTCCGCTATCCGGTTCGCATCCAGATATTCCCTGGCCGTGGCGATGCGGATCACCTTCTCGCGCTTCCCGTCGGTTTCCATCACCGCATCCCTGGCATTGACGATCAGGTTCATGATCACCTGTTTCAACTGGCCGGGATCCGCATAAACCATCCCCGGCCCTTCATCGAGTTTGATTTCCAGGCTGATCTCCTTACTGATAATCCTCTCCAGCACTTCACTCATCTCGGAAATCATCCGGTTGAGATCAAAAAATTCAGGTATAATCAGTTGCCGCCGACTGAAACCCAATAGCTGCCTGGTCAGGTCGGCCGCCAGGCTGCCGGCCTTCTCGATCTGTTCAACGTAATGCAAAAGAGGATCATCGGCCTCCAGTTTTTCCTGGATCAGCTGACTGTAATTGGTGATAATAGTAAGGATATTATTGAAATCATGAGCCACACCTCCGGCCAGCTTGCCAATGGTTTCCAGCTTCTGGGACTGGGCCAGATGCTTTTCCAGCTTTTTCAGACGGGAGATGTCCAGAGTATTGAACACCACTCCGGCCGCAGAATCATCCGGATCGAGCGGCGACCATGAGACCAGGATATCGATAATGCTGCCATCTTTGCACTTGAGATGGGATTCGACGGCCCCGGCATCCTGCCTGAGCTGGTGTTCTCTCTGTTTGCGGAGAATCTGCCGGTACTCCTCATCGGAGGGGTAGACCATTCTGAAATCGGCACCGATAAGCTCGTCCTCGGAGTAACCGACCATCTTGCAGAACCGCTCATTGACCTCCTGGAAAACCCGATTGCAAATCACCCCTATCCCGGTGGGTGCCGTCTGGAGGATGGTTTTGATCTTGGACTCGCGTTCCCGCAGCCTCTTTTCCGCCGCTATTCTCTCGCTGATATTGCGGAATGAGGCGATAACCTGGACAACCTCGCCAGAGCGATTGAAAACCGGGGCCATCAGCACTTCGAAAGTACCGGTACCGCCATCCCGCAGGGCGATACGCAGGGTAACGGCAATCTTCTTCCGACTCGTCACAACCCGGGCGATAGGACAATCGGTTTCCGAGCAGAGTTCATCCGAATTGAAGAGAAACTGGTGGCACTTCAGTCCTTTCTCAACCGGATCTCCCTGGTGAAAACGGGACAGCGAAGCCAGGGCGGAATTGGCCAGCACAACCTGATGGTCCGGACTGATCAGCATCATCGGATCAGGGTTGGCATCGATCACGGTCTGGAGAAAATCATAGGACTGTTTCAAGGCCTGGCGAGAGCGGAGCTCGCGTGACACATCGGAACCGACACCCAGAACATAGGAACGGCCCTCGATTTCCAAGCGGCAGGCACTGAAATAGAAAGGAACCTGACGGCCATCCCGAAAATCGAGATGCAGGCGACCCTGGAGCCGGCCGGCTTCCAGAACCCGCCTGAAACCCTTCCGGAAAAGCTTCCGGTCGGCTTCGGCAAGCCACTCCTCGACGAAACTGCCGGCCAGTTCCGCAGCCGGCCGGGAAACCAGTTCTTCGAGGTTGCGGTTCCAACGCACCAGCCGGCAATCGGCATCGCAGACATAGAAAATTCCCGGCAAGCTCTCAAGTACCGCGGTAGAGAAATTTCTTTCGACCTCAAGCTCCTTCTCGGTCTCGAGACGGTTGGTGATATCGGTACAGAAGCCACCCACGGCATGGGGCCGGTTATTTTCATCCAGCAAGGGGAATTTGAGGGTGATGAAAGAGCAGGTTCCGGTTGCCAGCTCCACACACTCTTCGAACTCCAGTGGATGGCCGCTCTTGAGAACCTCCTCATCCTGAGAACGGAACAGGCTGGCGATCTCTTCCGGAAAAAGCGCGAAATCATCGGCGGCGATGATCGTCTCCCGTTTGAGCCCCGTCAACAACTCATATTGCCGATTGACGAAGATATACTTGCCCTTGCTGTCTTTCAAATAGATCGGCGCCGGGATGTGATCGATTATCATCTGCATGAAAGCGGAATTTTCCGTCACGCCATCACCGGAGAGCGGATTTCGCAACTCCCGCCTACCCTTTCCCAGCATGAACCCGGCCAGCAGCCCGGCCAGAGCCGTCGGCAGATAACGATCCCACTGCCCGGCGCAGCCGCTTCCCGACAACGCCAACCCCGTCAGTACGACCGCGGCCAGCAGCCCGGCCAAAGCGAACAATATCTCTCCTGCTGCCGGTCGCTTAATGGGTTTCATAGGCCTCCACCGTAAAATCCAACGGTTGCGCAAAACGATGCCTCCAAAGACATCATCCTCGTTCTATCCTGAAGATATGCTCCTGCAAACGACTCACCTTCAAGGCTGTAAAATCCCGCTGCAACAGGGTTCCGAAACGCTCCAGGCGCATCTCGAGATCGGCCACCGTGACCCCGGGAAAGCGGTGGGCATGGTACTTGAGATTGTTACGGTGGCCGGGCCGGCGCATGTTGATTTTTTTACTCAGGGTTCTGATCCGGTTATGGAGAAATCCTTTACCCCAACTGGGAAACGGTACCGCCGGCGGCAATTGTTCAAGATAACCGGCGCTCTCCAAAACTCCGACAATCCGCTCTCCGGCCAAAGGACCGTCGAGAGACTCAAGGTGACGGTCGAGTACCCGGCGGCGTTCCTCTTCGGCCACCGCCGCAAGCTCTCCCGCCATGACCGCCGCCGCCTGGTCGCAGAGCTCCGACAAGGTGAACGCCCGATGACTGACCTCATTGGGCAGATCGTCGTCATAACGACTATCCAGAACCGGCTGGTAGGCGATGGTCGGGGTACCGAGGACCGCGGACTCGATCATCGTCGTACAACCGTTGGCAATCAACAGCCGAGCCGCCATCAACCAGGGAGTGACGCTGTCTTCATTGATAATCCTGAGATTGGGACACTCGGCCGCCACCTCCTGCCAGGGGAGATGATTTTCGGCGGGATGGGGACGGACGACAACCGTATGCCCGGAAACCGCCCGGCAGAGATCAGGCAACATCCGCAGGAAATGTTCGAACAGCTGCTGTTTGAGACGGCCTTTGCCGGCATCGAAGGTTTCGATACCGCCCGCGGCCAGATCCTCGGCCGGTTTCTTGAGTTCGCTCAGGTGGGAAAAGAAATGGTTGACCTTGCTGAAATTAGTATTGATAAGAACGAAATCCCCATATTCCCGGCGCAGAAGGTCGGCCTTCTCGCGGTAGAAATTCCTCAATTCAGGCCGCAGGAGATCGATTCGCGGATTACCGGTAACATGGATCGGAGTACCCGGATATCCGGGATAGGCCTTAAAGACCCGGGCGTCATCCTCGCCCCAGGCCAGGAGATGGTTAACCATCCGCAAGGTCACCGGTGACAGGCGCCAGCGATAATACTCCTCGTCCGGCCAGCGGACCAGACCCTCTTCATCCCAGGCGACGATCTCGTGCCCAAGTTGGCGCAGGATGGTGAACATGCGGATGCTCAGTTTCCGCATGCTTTTGGCCATGTAGACCCCCCGGGGAATGCGGTCCACCATGAAATGGATGAAAGCCCGGGAACCGATGATTACCGGAAACCCCCGCTCGGCCAGCAGGCAGGAGAGCAGAACCTTGGCATCCAGTTCCCTGACCTGGCTTTCGACCGGCATGATGATAGTTGCAGGCTGTGCAGTCATAATCCTCTAGCGCGGGGACAACTCCCGCAATCCTAACAGGCCTTTCCGGCCCGCAAACAAGTGCTCTTATCAGCGGCAGGAGACGCACCAACGGGCCGGAGCCCCGCCGCCATTTCAAGTTCACGCCAACGCTCGGTAAAAACCTGGTAAAGTCCGGGACTGGTTGAAAGGGCCCCGATCTCGTAATTGAACCAGCGCGAACGCGTGGTCCAGTTGAAACTGCCGAACGCCACCCAGTGTTCGTCCCGCCGGCTGACGAGAACGAACTTGTCATGCATCGGCAGACCGCTATCAAGGCCGACCCGTCGGAAACTGACTCCGACCCGGCGAAAATTCTCTTCCACCCGGGCCGGAACCCGCCGTTCGGTGGCCTCGGCGATAATTTCGAGTTCCAGACCCATGCGAACCAGACCGAGCAGGCGACCGACCACCTCCATGCCCCGCAGATGAGAGGCCGCCAACCGGACCCGGGTCCCAGGGCCCAGCCGGCGCAGCAGTTTGAAAACCGGGTGCGGCCGTACCCGGGGCCAGAAGAAAACCTCGGTTTCCCCAGCTTTGAGGTGTCGGTTGAGATAGAAATCCGCCCGCAATCCCCAACCAGGACGCAACCGGTGGAGCCAACGGGCATGGAGGACCAGACCGGCAACCAGTTTCTCTTCAGTCAGTTCGACCAGGTAATTGTAACCGCGGTCCTGATCACCGATCTCGGCAATAATCGCTTTTTCCCGTTCCTCGCGGGCGGCTCCGCACTCAATACCGGAGCCCGAAGGATTGAAAGAGCCGATCAGGGCACCGGGTCGGGGATGGGAAAAACAATAGAGCTTGCCATGCAGACGGGGACTGAACAGGCCGTACGGCAAACGCGGCAGGCTCAACTGACGGAAACCGCTCCCGAGACCCTCTGCCGCGGCCAGGAAACTGGCGATTTCGCGATTGGCACCCCCGGTCCGGGGCCGCTTTTCAACCGTCACCGAAACCCGCACCCCGCGTCGCCGGGCGGCGACCAGAGCCTCGGCCAGGCCGTAATCCCTGAGATAATATGTCACCCAGTCGATACTGCCACCAGCCGGAACCGCGGCGATCCGTTCCAAAAGCAGTTCCCGCAGGTTTCCGGGCGGCCGCCGGCCGCCACCGAAAAATACCCGGGGAGAAGCTTTTCCCGGGTCAGCGACGAAACCGGAATTCAAATCCCCTCCTCCCGGACCAGAGGCCCCAGGGTTCCGTCCGCAAGTCGCAAGGCCTGGTCGGCGGCATCGACCAGGGCGGTCTGGTGAGAAACGGCGATGATCGTCAGGCGACCTTTCAGTTTCTCCAGAGTCCGGCAGATCGCCGCCTCGCTCACCGGATCCAGGGCGCTGGTCGCCTCATCCAGCAACAACAGTCGCGGGGCGCCGACCAGGGCCCGGGCGATAGCCAGACGCTGACGCTGGCCACCGGAAAGCTTTTCCCCCCGTTCTCCGACCCCGGCCCTGAGACGACCGGGCAGGGCCTCGACAAACTCCAGGGCCCCGGCTGCCTTTAAAGCCTCGAGCACCATCGACTCGCTGATCCCGGGATCTCCCAGAGTAATATTGGTCATGACCGAATCGTTGAGCAACAACGGTTCCTGGGGAACATAACCGATCTGCCGTCGCCAGGCCCTGATGTCGATCTCCTCAAAAGCGATCCCGTCAATCGTAATGCTACCATCCTGAACCCTGCAGAGACCGGCTACCAGATCCAGAATAGTGGTTTTGCCGGTTCCGGAAGGGCCGATCAGAGCGGTGAAGGAGCCGGCTCTGCAACGAAACGAAACCCGGTCCAGAACCTTAGCATCTCCGTAGGAGAAGGAAACCTTATCGAAAACCAGCTCCTGTTCCAGTCGCGGCACCCGGCTGCCGGCATGGGTTTCGGTCTCGCGCCGGGCCTCATCTATCTTTCCCAGCAGAGACCAGTAGGCGCTTTCGAAAATCACCATTTTCTGGAAATGCTGCTGCACCAGACCCAACTGCTTCAGGGACCGGGCCAGCAGAAAAACCAGCACCATGACCTCAGCCATCGCCATCCGAAAAACCTCGAGCGCGACAAAGAGCCCGATGATCATCACCAGGGTCACCAGGGGCTCCTGCAGGGCTTTCAAGGCCGCCTTGCTGAAAACTTGTTTCCGCAGGGCTTTATTGAGACGGGCGGTCTCCTGCACCAGGAGGCTGTCAGCCCGATCTTCGCGGGCCATGGCCTTGAGCGGTTTGATCGACTGCAGACTGTCGGTCAGGTGACGCAGCAGAAGTTGCAGGAGACTGGTCTGCTTATCCCCGGCCCGACGGGATTTCTTGACCAGACGATGAAGGAGAGTCAGCAGCAGCAGGGCCGCACCCAGGGAGATCAGAGTAATCGGCCAGGAGATCAGCAGGGCCACGCCGATGTAAATGGCTGCCTGGAAAGCGCCAGCCACGGTATTGGCCGCACTGAGATAGGCCTGGGAAGCCCGCATCGCCTCTGTCGCCACGGCATTGGCCAGCGAACCCACCGGCTGGCGGACAAAATACTCCCACCGGGCGGCCAACAAGGCGCGAATCAGTTTCAGCCGCAGATCGGTGGCCACATGAGCCACGGCATAACCGACCTCACGTTTGGCCAGCAGGACCAGTACGCACTTGAGAACGATGGCGCTTACAACGATCGCCAACAAGGTGGACGGTCGGTTTTCCAACCCCAGGCCGTGCAGAACTTCGAGAACCATCCGGCCGGCCCGATTGTCGACCGCGGAAAGGCCGCCGGGATCATTGCCGACGACTCCGGCCAACAGCGGGAGCAGGGTGGCGAGACCGAAACCTTCGGCCAGACCGGCCAGCATGATGGCCGCCAGCATGGCCAGAGTCCGCCTCGGGTAGGCTTTGAAAAGAGCGGAGATGATGCGCATATTCTCAGTCTCGCATCCGCAGACGCACCCTTTCCCTGCGGCAAATCAGGCCAACGCCGGGAATTGTCACGTCGGGATTCAACGCCAGTCCGCCGGCAAATGCTCGAAAGCCGTCCGGATTGCTTCGATCTGCTCAACCGTGTGGGCGGCACTGACACTGCAGCGCAACATGGAACCGCCGTCCGGAGTCGCCGGTGGCAGCACCAGATTGACATAAATGCCCTCGACCAGCAACTGCTTCCAGGCTGCAAAAGCAGCTTCGGCCTTTTCCATACGGACTGCAATCACCGGTGTGACATCCGGTCCCAGGCGAAAACCGAGGGCGGTCAACCCCCGGTAGAGCTGCTCGGCATTTTCCCGCAGACGCTGCCGGAGTTCAGGACGGGAGCCGATCAGGGCCAGGGCCTTGCGGGTCGAGGCGATGGTGGCGGGAGAAGGAGAAGCGGTAAAGACATAAGGCCGGCTGGCATAGCGAATCAACTCCAGCTCGGGATGGTTGCTGACACAGAAACCACCAATACTGCCCAGACTCTTACTGAAGGTCCCGACCACGAAATCGACATCGTTCTCGACACCGGCCTCCTCGGCCAGCCCCCGACCCCGTTCTCCGAGAACCCCCAGCGAATGGGCCTCGTCAACCATCAGGTAACCACCGTATTTACGTTTGACGGCGGCAATCTCCGCGATCGCCGCCCGGTCGCCCAGCATGCTGTAGATACCCTCGATCACAATGATCGTTCTGTGGATCCGCTCACCCAGGCGCCGCAGCCGTTTGTCGAGATCGGCCACGTTGTTATGTCGAAAACGGAGGATGTCGGCACCGCTCAGGCGGCAGCCGTCATAGATACTGGCATGACAATCGGTATCGATCATAATCACGTCGCCGGGCCCGGCGAGACCGGAAAGCATACCCAGATTGGCAACGAAACCGGTGGAGAAGACAATCGCCTCCCGACAACCGTAAAAATCGGCCAACTCCTTTTCCAGGGCCAGGTGACCATCCAGGGTGCCGTTGGCCATACGGGAACCGGTAGTGCCGGTTCCGGCGCTGCGGGCCGCAGCACAGGAAGCTTCGATACACTCCGGATCGAAGGTCAGGCCCAGGTAATTATTGGTTCCAGCCAGGATCACCCGGCGACCGTTGACCCGGGCCTCGGTAGCGGAATAGACCTCCTCCATGACGACGTTGAATCTGTCCACGCCCATGGCCGCCAGCCGTTCCCGGGCCTCGGCCAGAGGTTTGAGCTTGGCAAAGATAGTCATCGTTCTTCCTTTTCCAGCAGACCCAGTAGCTGGCCGGCGAAATCATCCAGAGTGCGAACCTCGGAGATCACATTCAACGGAATCAGGACATCGAATTCGTCCTCCACCTCTTCCAGCATCCGCATGACCGCCAGAGAATCGAGACCGAGATCTTTGACAATGTCGGTCTCGGCTGTCAGCCGGGGCGGTTCACTGACGATGGCATTGATTATCTTGTACAGACGGGGCA
>JAADEO010000046.1 GCA_013153415.1 Deltaproteobacteria bacterium | reverse complement strand
CTCGACCCGTAGCGGTCCCATCGGCGACTTCCAGCGAATGCCGAAACCGACGCTCTGGCGCAGGTTGAAACTCATGTTCTCGTCGTCGTCGAAGGCTTTACCGGCATCGTAGAAAACCAGTCCCCTGAGCCCCATGTTCTTGATCAGCGGGAAGATCCATTCGGCGTTGAAGATCAGCTCTTTGGTCCCGCCGATGACGTCGCCGTTCTCATCCTCCGGCCCGGCTTCGCCGAAATCGAAGCCGCGCACGGTTTTCAGCCCGCCGACGTAGAAACGCTCATAGAGCGGCAGATCGTCGCCGTTGTAACCGTCGGCGTATCCGAAGCGGCCCTCGAAATGGAAGGCGCTGTCCCAGATGAAGGGATAGAATTTATGCCCTTCGAGGATGATCTTGTAGAAATCGTTGTCGAACCCGAGCGGTCCGCCGGCGAGGACCACCGTGCCCTTGACCTTGTAGCCGCGGGTCGGGAACAGGTAGTTGTCGCGTTTGTCCCGCATCACCGAGAAGTAGAGTTGACTGGTGGTCGTGGTGCCTCTCTGGTCCTTGATATCGTCCGAAGCCGTGGGACTGATGTTGTAGATCTTGATTTTTTCCAGGCTGTAACCGGTCGACCAGCTGCTGTATTCGTCTATCGGTTTGCCGAAATGCACCCGGAAGCCTCGCTGGATGGTATCGTAGGCGTCGTATTCATAGCTTTCGTTATAGATATTGAAGCCGGCGGTCATGTTCATGTCGAGGAACCAGGGATCGGTCAGGCCGATGTTGTAGAACTGCCGCGAACCGGAAAGTTCGACATTGAAGGTCAGATCGAGGCCTTTGCCGAGCCAGTTGCTCTGGGAGATGTTGGCGATGGCGATAATGCTGTCGACCGTACTGTAGCCGAGTCCGACACTGAAGGATCCGGTCGAACCCTCCACCACTTTGACCTTGACATCGATGGTCTCCTCGCCATCCTGGATGGTCTGGATGTCGGCTTCGGAGAAGAACTGGGTATTGTTGATCCTCTCCCGGCTCCGTTTCAGGGCCGAGGCGCTGAAGAGATCGCCCTCGGCGAAACGCAGCTCCCGGCGGATGACCTTGTCCCGGGTCTTGGCGTTGCCGCTGATGCTGATGCGGCCGAAAAAGAACTTGGTGCCGCGGTTGACATGGTAGGAGACGCTGACGGTTCTCTTCTTGGGGTCGACCCGGGTTTGGGGATCGATGTCGACATAGGCGTAGCCGCGGTCGGCATAGTAGGTCGAAAGGGTATCGATATCGCTTTGCAGATCCAGGTTGCTGAAGGTTTTGCCGGGTTTGCCCTTGAGGATCTTGAGCAGGTTGTCGAGGACCTCCTGTTCGCTTTCGGGATCGACGATCTCGATCTTGCCCATGGTGAAAATCGGGCCTTCATCGATATCGAAGTCGAGGTAGATCCATTTCCGGTTTTCGCCCAGGGTGATTTTGGGTTTGCTGATCCTGGCCTTGACGTGGCCCTTGCTCAGGTAGAACGATTTGAGGATCTTGACGTCATTTTCGAGCTGGTCCTTTTTGAGGATGCCGGCGTCGGTCAACCAGGTGAGAAAGAAGCTGTAGGTCTTCGTTTGGATTTTGCGGCGCAGGGTCCAGGAGCTGTAACTCTCATTGCCGTGGAAGCGGATCTCCTTGACATAGCACTTGGGTCCTTCGTCGATATCGAAAACAACCTTGACCCGCTGTTTTCCGGAACTTACGGTCCGGGCCTTGATGCGGACCGAATAGTAGCCTTTTTCCCGGTAGAAAGCCTTCATTTTTTCAAGGCTTTCCTTGAGCTTCTCATCGTTGAGCAGGTTGAAGGTGTGCAGCGGGATCTCTTTGAGCAGCTCCTTGCGTTTGACCTCCTTGTTGCCCTTGATGACGATGGCGCTGATGGTCGGCTTCTCGACTACGATCACCGCGACCTCGGCCCCGGCATCGAGTTTTTTGACATTGACCAGCAAATCGTCGAAAAAACCGAGGCTGTAGAGGTTGGTGATATCTTTATCCAGGGTGGCGATGGAGAGCGGGTCGCCGACCTTGGTTTTGAGCTTGTCGGTAATCGTGTCCCGGGTCACTTTCCGGTTGCCGAGAATGACGATCCGTTTTACCGTCAGCCCGTCGTAGCGCTCGGCGGCCCGGGCCGGGCCGAGGCCGATGCACAGGGTCAACAGCAGAAGCGGGACCCAGAAGAAACAGCTGGGCAGCCGGGTCGGCTTAGATCGGGCGAGTGTTTTCGGCGCCCTGCGGTGCAGGTTGAATTTATTTGCAGTCATAGAATTCTGGGCGGTTAAACCGTGCCGGGCACGGGCTTGTCGTCTTGTTCCCGGATGCGTCCGTTGCTTAAGTAGAGGGTCCGATCCATGCGGGCCGCCAGTCGTGGGCTGTGGGTGACCAGCAGCAAAGTGGTGTTGAATTCACGGTTGCAGTCGAGCAGCAGGTTGATGATCTCTTCACTGGTGCCCTCGTCGAGATTGCCGGTCGGTTCGTCGGCCAGAACCGCTTTGGGGCGCATGACCAGGGCCCGGGCCAGGGCGACGCGCTGCTGTTCGCCGCCGGAGAGTTCCCCGGGCTTGTGAGCCAGGCGCTGACCCAGTCCCACCTGTTCCAGGAGGCTGGTGGCCCGTCTGCGGGCCTCTTTCCCGCCGGTTCCGCCGATCAGCATCGGGGTCATGACGTTTTCCAGGGCGCTGAATTCCGGCAGCAGGTGATGAAACTGGAAAACGAAGCCGATGCTGGTATTGCGCCATTGCGCCAGCTCCGCTTCCGAGCGGGAGAAGATATCTTCCCCGCCGTAGGTGATGCGGCCGGCGGTGGGCTTGTCGAGTGAGCCGATGATATGGAGCATGGTGCTCTTGCCGGCTCCCGATTCCCCGCAGATGGCGATGCGCTCTCCCGGAGCGATGGTGAAGTCGATACCCTTGAGAACCGTGATCTCCTGGCCGCCGAGAAAAAAGCTTTTTTTCAGATCCCGGGCTTCGATCATGGTTTTTCATCCTCCCTATTCATAGCGCAGAGCCTCGGCCGGCAGCAGCCGGGATGCACGAAAGGAGGGATAGATGGTGGCCATGAAGGAGAGCAGCAGCGAAAGCAGGGCCGTGGCCGCCATGTGATTGAACTGCAGATCCACCGGCAGGGCGGTTTCGAAATAGTAGACATCGCCCGGCAGGGTGATGAAGTCGTAGCGCTGCAGCAATTCGCAGATGATGAGCGAGCCGAGCAGGCCGCAGGCGGTGCCGAGCAGGCCAATGATCATTCCCTCCCAGATGAAGATGCGCATGACCCTCAGGGAGGAGAGACCCATGGTTTTGAGAATGGCGATCTCCTTGTGTTTCTCCATGACCACCATGATCAGGGTCGAGATGATATTGAAGGCCGCGACCATGATGATCAGGGCGAGGATGATGAACATCGTCGTCCGTTCCAGTTTGAGGGCGGAGAAGAGATTGCGGTTCATGCTGATCCAGTCGCGGGCCCAGTAGGGATAGGAGAGTCGCTGGCGGATCTCCTCGGCGATTTTGCCGGCCTGGTAGATGTTCTTGACCTCGACGGCGATGCCGGAGACCTGGCCCGGCAGGGAGAAGAATTTCTGAGCTGCCGGCAGGGTCGTGTAGGCCAGGGCCGAATCGTACTGGTACATGCCGGAGGTGAAGATCCCGGCCACGGTGAAGCGCTGCATCCGGGGAATCAGCCCCATCGGAGTCGGCGAGCCGCCGGGGGAGATGAGGCGGATCTTGGCTCCCACCCGGACCCCTAGGTTCTTGGCCAGTTCGCTGCCGATGATGATCTCCGGAGGGCTGGCGACCCCTTCTTTCGGTGGAGAGAAGTAATGGCCGTCGCGGAGCATCTCTTCGAGCTTGAGGCGCAGGGGGTCGTGGCTGCGGTCGATGCCGCGGATGCCGGCCCCGCTGACCTGGCGGCCGTGGGTCAGCATCGCCTGGCTCATGATGAACGGTGCCGCGCCGGTAACGCCGTCGATACCGCTGATGACCTTGGTGATCTCCCGGTACTTGCTGATCGGGCCGCCGTACTTCATGACCATGACATGGGCGGTATTGCCGAGGATCTTCTTTTTCAGCTCTTTCTCGAAGCCGCTCATGACCGCGATCACCACGATCAGGGCCATGACTCCGAGGGCGATACCGATAATCGAGATCAGGGAGATCAGGGAGATGAAAAGCTGTTTTCGCCGGGCCAGGAGATGGCGCAGGGCGACAAAGAATTCAAAGCGCAAGATGGCAGCCTCAGCTCTTCTACTGTTCCGGTTTCAGGAGCGGGAAAAGGATGACATCGCGGATCGACGAGGCATCGGTAAAGAGCATCACCAGCCGGTCGATGCCGATGCCTTCGCCGGCGGTCGGCGGCATGCCGTATTCCAGGGCCCTGAGATAGTCTTCGTCGTACTGGTGCGCTTCCAGATCGCCGGCGGCTTTCTCCTTGAGCTGTTGTTCGAAACGGTCCCGTTGGTCGAGGGGGTCGTTGAGTTCGGAAAAGGCGTTGGCCATCTCCCGGCCGGCGATGAAGAGCTCGAAGCGGTCGGTAACCTCGGGGTTGCTGTCATTGCGCCGGGAGAGGGGAGAGATCGAGACCGGGTAGTCGGTGATGAAAGTCGGTTGAATCAACTGGTCTTCGACCTTTTCATCGAAGATTTTCATCAGGCATTTGCCGTGGCTCTCTTTTTCCCGGGGCGAGAGTTCCAGACCCAGGGAGTCCAGCACCTCCAGGGTCGCGGCCGGGTCCTGGAGGCGGGCGGCTTCGATACCGGTATACTTTTCGATGGCTTCGATCACGGTCAGGTGATCCCAGGGCGGGGTGAAGTTGATTTCGTGGCCCTGGTAGGTGATGCTGTCGGAATCGTTGAGTTCCCGGCAGATGGTGACGAAGAGCTCTTCGGTGATGCTCATCAGGTCGAGATAGGTGGCATAGGCCTGGTAGAATTCAATCATCGTGAATTCCGGGTTGTGCTTGATCGAGATGCCTTCATTGCGGAAATTGCGGTTGATCTCGAAGACCCGTTCGAAACCGCCGACCACCAGCCGTTTGAGATAGAGTTCCGGGGCGATGCGCAGGTAGAGATCGATGTCGAGGGCGTTGTGATGGGTGATGAAGGGCCGGGCTGCGGCACCGCCGGCGACCGGCTGCATCATCGGAGTCTCGACCTCGAGAAAATCCCTGGCTTTGAAAAAATCTCTAATGATTTCAATGATTTTAGTTCTTTTGATAAAGGTTTCCCGGACCTCTTGATTGACGATCAGATCGACGTAGCGCTGCCGGTAGCGGGTTTCGATATCTTTCAACCCGTGCCATTTTTCCGGCAGGGGGCGCAGAGATTTGGTCAGGATCCGGATCTCGCTGGCCAGAACCGTGACCTCGCCGGTCCGGGTTTTGAAGACCGTGCCGTTGATCGCGACCAGGTCGCCGATATCGAAGAGCTTGAAAACCTTGAAGTTATCCTCGCCGATCTTGTCCTTGCGGATATAGGCCTGGACCTTGCCGGTACGATCCTGGATATGGATGAAAGCCGCCTTGCCGAAGTGGCGCAGGGAGACGATGCGGCCGGCGATAGCGACCGGATGGGCGCTCTCTTCCAGAACCTCGGGTTCCTGGTCGCCGAACTCCTCGAGGATCGCGGCTGCGGTGGTCGAGGGCGTGAAATCGTTGGCGTAAGGATTGATGCCCAGTTCCCTGAGCTGTTCGAGTTTGTTGATGCGCTGCTGGCGCAGACTGTTGTCGCTGTCGTTACTCATTATCTATCCTGTTGTTGACTGATTCCGGACTCCGTTTCCGAACAGAAAGCGGGTCTGCTTGCTATTTGCCGAGTTTTTTCAATTCCTTGCGGGCCTGGTCGGCGAAGCTGCCGATCGGTTGCAGCGAGATCACCTGTTTGAAGGCGTCGCGGGCGTCCTCCTCGTCATCCATCGCCAGGTCGAGCTGGCCGATGACGAGCCAGACTCCCGGGTGCCGGGGCGAGATCTCCTGCGCCCGTTTGATCTCTTTCAGTGCCGGTTCGTACTGATGTTGACTGAAGTAGAGCCGGGCGAGTTCGTAATGGGATGGAAAGTAGTCATGGTTGAATTTCAGGGCTTTCTGGTAGCAGGCCAGAGCCAGGTCATTGCGTTTCTGGAGACGATAGAGGTTGCCGAGATTATGGTAGGCCTTTTCGGGTGTCGGGTAGAGAGGATTGCTGACCGCCTTGATGAACTCGGTTTCGGCCTTGGCCAGCTCCTTCTCCTCCATGTAGATCGTGCCCAGGGCGTTATGGGCTTCCGAGTACTGGGGGTCGAGCTCCAGGGCCTCGATGAGAAACGGCTTGGCTTTTTCCGGCCGGTTTTCAATCAGGGCCAGCATCGCTTCCAGGTAAGAGATCCTCTTGTCCTTGACCCCATCGGCATGGAGTTGGGCCAGCTCTTTTTTGATCCGGGGGAAATCCCGGGCGGCAAAAGCTTCCAGCAGGCCGTCGTACTGGACTTCTGTCAGTTCGGTACTGGTTTTCCGGGGAGAATGGCTGCATCCCGGGGTCCAGCACAAACAGGCCAGAAGCAGGAGAATGACCAAGGCGGCGGCTGAAGAACGATTGGCGTTCAAGGGCGAAAAACGACAGATTTTCATCAGCATCACCTCGATTAAAAAACAGACAAGCCCTCGAACCCGCTGGGGGTTGTTGAGGGCCGGTGGTTAAATGGCTGCAGGCGGGCAGTCCTGACCGGAAAATCAGGAGCTCTTACAGAACCATCACGATTTCAATTGATTCTTCAAACTGATCAGGCGCTCTTCGGCCCAGGGCCGGAGAAATGAATTGGGCAGCAGCTGAATCATGTTTTCATAGGTAGCCACGGCTTTTTCCGGTTTTTCGCTCTTTTCGTAACTCAAGGCCAGGAGAATGTAGGTGTCTTCGGTGATGAAGCTCTGATCGGTCTGCATCTTTTCCAGAATGGCGATGGCTTCGTCGAACTTCTTCTCCTGGAAGTCGATGGCCGCCAGCCCCATCCGCTGGATATCTTCCAGATAGCGGTCATCCACCCGGTTCTCCCGGTAGATGTTCGCGGCTTCAGCCAACTGGCCGGCACGAAATTTGTAATTGGCGGTCAGATATCTGGCTACCGGGGCGATGGCCGTATTCCGGTATTCCTTGTCGATCTTTTCCAACAGTTTGCCGGTTTCCGCGGATTGCTGTTCCAGGGCCAGCAACGCCTGGTTCAAAGCCCGTTCGGCTTTCTCCTTGCGGTTGCTGGTGTATTGGTAAACTCCTATGGAGGTTATGAGGACTGCCGCCAGCAGTATCGCCACTGCGGTCAGCATCTTACGGTGGGCCCGGGCGTAATCGAGGACCTTGTAGGTGGTTTTCATGAAGGCATCGGGCTCGCGCAACTCCCGCCGTACGGAGATTTTTCCTTTTTCCATCTTCTGATAATTCCTCTTCGAGGGTACCGGTCGGCTCGTACCGGTCCGCAGTTGGGCGGTAATCTGGGAAAAAACCAAAAAACCTTGGAAAAGCAAGTTCTTTGAATGATCGGGTCCTTTAGCACAGGAGCCGGAATGAATCAACGAAAATCACGCCGTAAAACCGGCGGCGGGTCGTCCCGGGCCCTCCGCTAGGCAATGCGGGTGCATGCCAGATAATGAAAAAAGCCCAACCCCGGCTTGGGGTTGGGCTCGAGCTCGAATTTCATCTGGTAAGACCGGCGCGATCTCTATTTCTTGTCGTCGCCTTCTTTACTTTCCTTGGCCTTGGCGGCCGGGGTTTTTTTGGCCGGGCTTTTGCGCTTGGCGGGAGCCTTGGCCTTGGTGGTTTTGGTTTCGGTCTTTTTGGCGGTGCCGCTCTTGGCCGGACTTTTTTTCGCCGTTGCCGGTTTTGCGGTCTCATCCTCTTTTTTTTCGTCGACCGTGACGGCCGGCTTTTCTTCAGCCGGAGCCGAGGGTGCCGGCGGGGCGGTTTCGGTTTCGGCCGGAGCCGCGGCTCCGGTGTCTTCCTGGCAACCGCAACAGAGATCCTCAGGCGGGGTTTCGGCCTTGATCTCGTTGATCTCCTCGATAATCATCTCGATCTCCTGGTCGAGATCGGCGATGGTCAGCATGAGCTGAGCGATTTCATCCTTTTCCCAGATGTTATCATCCTGTTGCAGAGTTTTCAGGATATAGATCCTCTCTCCGAGGTGGCGCAACTGCTGTTTACGGCGGTTGTTGATCGCCATGAGTTTGATCCTGCGGGTACTCAGCCGGCAGATTTTGCCAATCTGATAATTGAGCTTTTTGAGAGCCTGATTCGCCATCCTGTCCTCCTGCATTGCACTTTATATTCTGTAAGTCGATCGATCTGGAAATCCGTGCGTATAGCTAGTGAAAATAACCATTCTTGTCAAGCTGTTTTTTTCAGAGTGCATTATTGCCGGTTGCGAGTTCCTCAAACCTTTTTGCCGGGGAAAAATCCTTACCCGGTTATGCGGTCAGCCGAGGAGTTTGTGCAAGGTGGTCAACATCTGTCTGATCGATACCGGTTTCTGCAGATATTCACTGATTCCGATATGCAGCGCTTCCTCTCGGTTGAGCTGGGCACTGAAGCCGGTATTGATGATAATCTTCATATCCGGGCGCAGTCCGAGGACTCTTTTGGCCAGGTTCTTGCCGTCGATTCCCGGCATCGTCATATCGGTCAGCAGGAGGTCATAGAGTCGCGGTTCTCGGGTGAAAGCTTCCCAGGCGCTGTTGCCATCGGGGAAAATGCTGACCCGGTAGCCGGCTTCGGTCAGATAATCATACAGGACTTCCTGCAGTTCTTTCTCATCTTCGACCACCATCAGGTGTTCGCCATGTCCCTGGAGATCATGATCGAAATTATCCTTTTGACCCGATTCTGCCGGTTGGTTGACGGCGGGAAAGAAAATCTTGAAAATGGTTCCGCGGCCTACTTCGCTGTAAACCCGGATGAAACCCCCGTGACTTTCGACGATGCCATGGGTTACGGCCAGGCCCAGGCCGGTCCCCTCGGAGCGTCCCTTGGTAGTGAAATAGGGTTCGAAGATTTTTTCTCTGATTTCATCGCTCATTCCGGTACCGGTATCGCTGATCTCGAGAACCAGGTAGAGTCCGGCCGGCAGTTTTTCACCCGGGAAAACATCATCCTGGCCGACGACCACATTCTCCAGCGATACCCCCAGCACGCCGCCGCTCTCCCTCATGGCGTGAAAAGCATTGGTGCAGAGGTTCATTACGACCTGATGGATCTGGGTCGGTTCTCCGCGGATCGACCCCAGGGAGGAGATGTCGCTGCGGATCTCGATCGTCGAAGGTAGCGAGGCCCGCAAGAGTTTGAGCGCGTCCCTGACTATCAGGGCCGGCTGCATGACCACGTGCCCTTCCTGTTCGGGGCGGCCGAAAGTCAGGATCTGTGCAACCAGTTCCTGGGCCCGGGTACCGGCCGCGTCGATTCGTTCCAGGTTCTTTGCGACCTGCGGATGCTGTCCCCCGATCTGCATCATGGCAAGCTCGTTGCTGGCGATGATGGCCGCCAGGATATTGTTGAAGTCATGGGCGATTCCGGCGGCCAGGGTAGCGATAGCCTCTTTTTTCTGGACCTGGCGTATCTGGGCCTCGAGCTTGAGCTTCTCCGTGATATCCTTTCGCACCGAAACGTAGCCCATCAGTTTCCCCGGTTTGTCATAAACCGGGGAAATGGTGGCCTCCTCGACCAAGAGGGAGCCATCTTTACGCCGGTTCGTGAAACGTCCCCGCCAGGTCTGGCCAGAAGTCAGCAGTCGCCACATCTCACTGTAGAAGGCTGCATCATGGACCCCGCTCTGGAGGATGCGGGAGTTTTTGCCGACAACCTCCGCGGAACGGTAACCGGTCACCTCTTCGAATGCGGGATTGACATATTCGATAGTTCCCCGGGCATCGGTGATAATGATCTCTTCCGCGGCCTGCTCGATGGCCGCCATCCGGTGGATAAGACTTTTT
>JAADEO010000219.1 GCA_013153415.1 Deltaproteobacteria bacterium | reverse complement strand
AAATCCTTACCGTGGGCCCGGATATCGTTATGGAAAACAGTGCATTCGACCTCCGGGTCGTGATCCTTGGAGAGAATCACCTGCTTCTGAGTGTAAGTACAACAGACCCCGGAACAATAGCTGTTCTCGTTCTCGGTCACCCGGCGCGAACCGACGCACTGGATCCAGGCGATCTTTTTCGGGTGCTTGCGGTCGGAGGAGCGCAGGACCTCGCCTTCGTAGGGACCGGTCGAGGAGAGCAGGCGCTCGAAATCCATGCTGGTGACGACATTGGCGTATTTACCGTAGCCGTACTCCTCTTTGATCGAGGGATCGAAGGGCTCGATCCCGCAGGAGAGGATTACGGCCCCGACCTTGACCTCGATTTTCTTGGGCACCTGGCGGAAATCGATGGCGTCGGCCTGGCAGACGCCGCGGCAGATGTCGCACTTGTCCTCTTTCAGGTAGAGGCAACTTTCGGCGTCGACATAGGCGACCAGGGGGATCGCCTGGGAAAAGTAAACGTGAATCGCCTTGTTATCGGAGATCTCCTGGTTGAAGGGATCGGGATATTCGACCGGACAGTACTCGACGCAAGTGCCGCAGCCGGTGCACATGTCCTCGACGATATAGCGGGGCTTTTCTTTCAGAACGACACTGAAATCACCCGCTTCGCCTTCAACACTTTCGACCTCGGTGAATGTCAGAACCTCGATGTTGGGATGCCGGCCGACCTCGACCAGTTTGGGTGAGAGTATTCACATCGAGCAGTCGTTGGTGGGGAAGGTCTTGTCGAGCTGGGCCATGTGGCCACCGATGCTCGGCCCCTTCTCCACCAGGTAGACCTTGAACCCGGCCGTGGCCAGGTCGAGTGAGGCCTGGATGCCGGAGACCCCGCCGCCGACGACCAGAACATCGCCGAAACCGCCGTCGACCCGGCTTTTCGCTAGTTGCTTAAGTTTTTCAACTGGCAGTAATTCCATTTTATCCTCATATTACTTCGCTGATGATTTCCGTAATATCCTTGATTTCGATCTTTTCATTCTCAGCCAGGCTCAGGCTGCTCTCCTCGAAATTGGTGATGCAGTAGGGGCACGAAGTGGCCAGGACCTCGGCGCCAGAAGCCACGGCCTGGGCCATTCTCAGGTCTGAGAAACGTTCCTCTTTCGGGGTTTCCATCCAGATCCGCCCACCGCCGCCGCCACAACAGAGGCTGTCGAAATGATGGTCGGCCATCTCGATGAATTCCAACCCCGGCACCCGTCCGAGCACCTCGCGGGGCTCGTCGTAGATGCCGTTATGACGACCGAGATAGCAGGGGTCGTGATAGGTCACCTTCTTGCCGTATTCTCCGGTGATGGTCAGGCGCCCCTCGGCCAGCAATTCATGAATGTACTGGTTGATATGGACCACCTCGAAATGAACCATGAATTCGGGATACTCATTCTTGAAGGTATGGTAGCAGTGGGGCGAGGAAACCAGGATCTTCTTGACCCCGGCGTCGATGAAATTGCGGATGTTCTCCTTGGCCAGGCGTTTGAAAAGCTCTTCGTCGCCGGCCTTGCGGATGCTCTCACCGCAACAGCTCTCCCTCTCGCCGAGAATTCCGAAACTGACCCCGGCGGTCTGCAGGATCTTGGCCGTGGCCCGGGCGATCTTCTTGGCCCGGGGATCATAGCAGGGATAGCACCCGGGGAAATAGAGCACCTCCATCTCCTCGGAAAAGGGCTTGACGCCCATGCCCTCGGCCCAGGCCGAACGCTGGTCACGGGCCGCGTTCAGGGGGTTGCCGTCACCGGCGAGACTGCCGCTGATCGTCCTTATGGGCTTGACCGCGGTCGGGAAGACCTGGTACTCGGTAGCGATGCGCCGCAAGGCAATCCCGGAATCGATCTGCCTGACATCCCGCGGACAGCGTTCGGGACAACGGCCGCAGGTGGTACAGCGCCAGATATCCTCGCTCTCGACATCGGTCAGGCCGAAAGCGGCTTCGCGCACCACCTTGCGCATGCTGAATTTGATGACCCGGTTCCAGGGGCAGACGGTATCGCACAACCCGCACTGAAAACAGCGCTTGAAAGCGTCGCCGCCGGCCGCTTTGATCTCCTCGATAATTTCTCTGAAAGGAGCAACGGTTTCCAATTGATGACTCCTTTATCTACTCTTTGGCGGCCAGACGGGCCACGGTGTCGACCAGCTTTTCGAGGCCGTACTTGTCGGCCAGGGCCTCGAGACCAATCTCGAGATCCTCGGGTTTCTCTTCCTCGACCTCGTACTCCTCCTCGCGCTCGACATAGATCAGGGCCTCGGCCAGGCACCATTTGACGCAGAGGGGCTCATCTTCTCCCTCGCACATGTCACATTTCAAGGGCAGGCCGGAATCGGGCTCCTTGAACTCGACCCGCGAGGGACAGGAAGCCCGGCAGAAGGAGCACTCATCGTACTCCTTGCCGTCGATGATATATTTGTCGCGGCCGGCGCATTCAGCCATCGTGTATTCGCCGGCGTAGACCGGAACATAGATATCCCGCAGAGGTTCGCGGATCACCCGGATCCGGGAGCGGGCCGGGTTGTTGCTGGAGTACTTGGGCTCGGCGTGGAAGGCCGAGCAGATCACTTCGCAGGCCCGGCAGCCGTTGCATTTATCGACATCGATCTCGATCGTCTTGACGATCCTGGTTTTCTTTTCAGCGCACACGATCTTTAATCTCCCCTGTTCTCTAATTCTGGTCAGCTTCGGCGTTGACTTCGCCTTCTTCATCCGCTTTCAGGATGCCCCGCTTGATAAAGTCTTCGCAGACATAGTCGAGGCCCAGACTTTTAAGGGTTTCGGCGGTCGGAATGCCGTCCTTGTTCCAGCCTTTGAACTTGTAATAGGTATCCAGCAACTCGGCCTCGAGTTCGGGAAAACGTTTCTTCCAGTGGTTCGCCGGCGGCTTCTCGTCGGCCCGCCGCATACCACGCCGGATATTGACGGCCCGGACCAGGTTGCGGTTGCGCCGGGTGATCTCGACCAGTTTATCCTTGTCCATCGGGATCCCGGTCCCGGCCTCGATGAACTTGGGATAGTTGTGGATATGATACGGGGGCTTTAAGGGAAAGGAGGAGAGTCCGGCACAGGTGCCGAGAGCATCATCGACATAATGCATCATCTCCTGCCAGTCGACGATCTCGCTGGCGATCTGCGGGGTCGGATAGTAGGGGTTGGAATTCTCGCCCCGGGGCTCCCAATCGAGGAAATACTGCTTGAACTTTTCATCCGGCACCTGAATCCAGTCCTTGACGAACTCCTCGCGCTGCTCCTTTTTCGGGAACGGTGCCTGCGGAAACTGGCCTTCGATCTGGGTGATATTGATCTTTTCGCCGGTCGAATACATCAGGAAGTAGACCGGATTGAGCATCGAGAGCTTGAGCGGCAGCTGTTCATGCTTCTTGATGTTGTTATGGGCGTACTCATGGGCACCGTTGCCGATCCGCTCCGCAGCCCAGTAGGTACCGTCGGCGAGTATGTCGCCGATCCCTTCGCGGCGGACGATACGATCGAGCAACCAGTAAAAACGACCCTCGTTGTCTTCGGGCATGCCGGGGAAATCGGATTCCTTGAGGATTCCGTTCTCCAGCAGTTCGAGGGCGAAAGCCATGACCTGGGGAGTCGAGAAACCGTCGACCCCGTACTCGGTGGCTTTCTGGGCGATGCTCAGACCGAATTCGAGATCGGACATCGCCGCCATCGTATAGGTCAGTTTGGAGAAACATTTCATCATGTAAGTCGGCAGACCCGGCACCGAAATCGTCGCCCCGCACTTCATCGGGCAGTTGTAGCAGCTGATCAGCCGCCGCCGGACGCTCTCCATGGTCTCGGTCCAGGCCTTGGCGATCTCGTCGGTCCAGAAACCTTTGCGCCGGACCCGGGAGTTGCCCCACATGAAGTTCTCGGTATGCCATTTCTCATCGTGGATCTTCATCTCCTGGGGCGAACCGAGACCGGCCAGGATCGGCATCACGCCCGGAATCGGATGATCCTCACGATATTTGATGTACTCCAGCACTTCGTTGCAGAGACCGATGAACTCGGCCGGCTTGGCCAGGTTGATATCCTTGGTGCCGCGCACGGCGATCGCCTTGAGCCCCTTGTCGCCCATCACCGCACCGATCCCGCCCCGGCTGGCGGATGAGCGTCCCTGCTCGATCGAGGCGAAGAAGACCCGGTTCTCGCCGGCCAGGCCGATGGCCGAAACCTGGAGTTTAGGATCACCCAGCTCCTGGCGCAAGGCTTCGGCGGTCTCGATCGCGCCCTTGCCCTGCAGGTGGGAGGCGTCACGGATCTCGACCGTATCATTATTGATATAGAGGTAAACCAGGTCGGGGGATTTTCCGCGGATGATAACCTTGTCGTAACCGGCGTACTTGAGCTCCGGGGCCCAGAAACCGCCCATCATCGAAAAGGCCATCAGCTTGGTCTGGGGCGAAATCGTCGAAATGATCGTCCGGTTGCAACCGGTGGCCGGAGTGGCGTTGAGCAGCCCGGTACTGAAGATCAGCAGGTTCTCCGGGTCGAAAGCATCGGTCTCCGGGGGCACCCGGTCCCAAAGAATCTTGGCGTTGGTACCAAGCCCGCCCAGGTAGAGCTCGGTATCCCGGGGATCGGTCGCCACCTTCTCGACATTGCCCCGACTCAAATCAACTTCCAGATTGAATCCAGTTTCAGCATATCTCATTTGCATACCTCGTTTTGACCCGGCTCCCGATCCCGATAACTACCTGAATGCGGCTGCCGGTTCCCCGGTTTTTTACCGCAAAACGGTAGAAAACTACCGCCGCAAAGGGTGTCGGCCGGATATTTATCCGTTCTTCCGGCCGCTCCGGAAAAGAGACGGAAACGACCGATAACAAGCAACTGTTTTTTCAGAATTCCGCTTTACCTGCGCTTAGTGCGGCACTCTGGGCCTACCATCATACGACGCAGGATACCGGGGGTTTTAGCAGGAAACGTGCCGCACCCCGCTTCCGATCGGCGGGGATTTCCGGACGACAGCGATTGACCGGCAACCCGGTGAACGGTTACAGGCAGAGAAAAGTTGCATCCGGCATGGGCTTTACGGTATAAACGGCCGACATCAGGCAACCGGATCAAGATAAAACTAACGAATGGAAAACAACATGCAGGAAATAAGCAAATTTTTTCAGCGCGACCGATTCGCGGCCCATAACGACATCACCCTGGTAGAGGTCCGGCCCGGCTACGCCCGGACCGAAATGGAGATCAGCGAAAAGCACCTCAACGGGGTCAACATCACCCACGGCGGCGCGATTTTCACCCTGGCCGATTTCGCCTTTGCCGTAGCCTCCAACTCTCACGGCACCGTCGCCGTCGGCATCAACGCCTCGATCTCATTCCTCCAGGCCAGTCGCCGGGGCCGGATCACGGCCACCGCCCGCGAGATTCACCGCAACGCCAAGATGGCGACCTACCAGGTCGAAGTCAAGAACCACAAGGATGAGCTGCTGGCCATCTTTACCGGCACCGTCTTCCGTAAAGACTACCCCCTCTCCGAGGTGACAGATTGAAACCACAATCCGACCACAGCCGGCTGACGACCCTGCCGGAAGCGATAGCCGAACTGGTAACCGACGGCAGCCACCTGAGTATCGGCGGCTTCACCATCAACCGCAACCCGATGGCCGCAGTCTACGAAATCATCCGCCAACAGAAAAGAGAGTTGCATCTCTATGCCCACTCCAACGGCCAAGGCATTGATGAACTGGTCGGGGCCGGGTGCGTCAGGCGACTGGAAATCGCCTACGCCGGCACCGGCCGTTTCGCTCCGACCTGCGTCCGTTTCCGCCAGGCCGTGGAAAGCGGCGAGCTCCAGGTCGAAGATTATTCCAACTACCAGATGACCCTGCGTTTTCTGGCCGGGGCCATGGGCGTACCCTTTCTGCCGACCCGCTCCGGCCTGGGCACCGACATCCTGACGAAGTGGGGATTCAGCCGCAAGGAGCGGCAACAGGATGACAGACTGCCGGAACACAAACTGGCTACCATCGACAACCCCTTCGGCGACTGGGGCGGAGCCGGCAAACTGATATTGGTGCCGGCCATCAACCCCGATGTCACCATCATCCACGTTCAGGAAGCCGACCGTTTCGGCAACGCCCGGATCGCCGGACTGACCTTCGCCGACATTGAACAGGCCAAGGCCGCCCGAAACCTGATCATCACCTGCGAACGACTGGTCGACGATGATTTTCTGCGCCGGGAACCGGAACGCAACCAGATCTCCTTTCTGCATACTGACGCGGTGGTTGTCCTGCCGTGGGGCGCCTATCCTACGGCCTGCTACGGCGTCTACGATTACGATCCTGATTATCTCCATCGCTATCGGGAAACAGCCCGTAACGAAAAAGCCTATCAGAGCTACCTGCAGGAAAAAATCATTACTCCTGAGGACCATTTCGCCTTTCTCGCCCGGCAGGACAAAGCCAGGCTCCAGCGCCTGGTCGCCGATCCCGAAACCGGTTACGCCCGGGGGCTCGACCGCAAAACACAAGAGATGACCCCGTAAAGTAACGACGCCAACGTATGTGCCGGAATATCTCGCGAAATTTCGTCGTTTTCCCCAGCAGCTTGACCGGCAGGTTGAGCGACTGAAAATACAACCGATCGGGCGCCAGCGAATTTTTGAGCACTTACGAATTACGTGGCCCGACCGATCAGAGATCAGAGACAGGAACAATCCAGCAGGCAAGGAAGAACAACAAGGAAGAACAACGAGATGAATTCAGACAGGAAGACTCCAGAGGCTCCGGCCGGCTACACCCTGAAAGAGATGATGGCGATCGCCGCGGCCCGGGAGATCAGGGATGGCGAGATCGTCTTCTGCGGCACCGGCATCTCGATGCTGGCGGCGATGGCGGCCAAAAATATCAGCGCACCGCACAGTACGATCTTTTTCGAAACCGGGGCCATCGATTCGCTTCTCGAAGAGGTGCCGCTGGCAGTCGCCGACCCCCGGGTGATGTACGGCACCGCCCTCAATGGAGGACTGGCCGAGGCCTTTGCCACGATGCAGAACCAGTTCACCGGCAAGAAGGTGATCGGGATTCTCGGCGCCGCCCAGATCGACCCCTACGGCAATCTCAACTCGACCGCAATCGGCGACTACCATCGCCCGCAAACCCGCTTTTCCGGCTCCGGCGGCGCCTGCGACGTCGCCAGTTTCGTCAACCGGACAATCATTTTCATGCAGCATGAAAAGCGGAAATTCGTCGAGCAGCTCGACTACTTCACCAGTCCCGGCTGGATCGACGGTCCCGGTGGACGGGAGCGGCTGGGACTGCCCCCGGGTGGCCCCGAAGCGGTAATCACCAATCTCGGTATCATGCGTTTCGACGAACAGAGCAAAAAGATGTATCTGGCGGCCTGCTATCCCGGCATCTCCCCGGAAGAGATCCAGGAACAGACCGGTTTTAAGCTCGACCCGACCCGGGCGATCGTCTGCCCGCCGCCAACCGCGACCGAGCTCGAAATTCTGCGCCGCCGCTGCGACCCGCAGCGGCTGATCCTGGGTTGAACAGCTCTACTCGCCGGAAGTTTCCCGGTCGATATCCCAATCCTTGCTCTTTTCATCGATCCGGGTAGTCAGAACCGGACAGGGGGCATGCCGGATGATCTTCTCGGCGACGCTGCCGAGCAGGATATGGGAGAGGCCGGTATGACCGTGAGTCGCCATGACAATCAGGTCGATATCATTTTCCCGGGCATAATCCTCGATCTCCTCGTAAGGAACCCCATGCCGGATCACGCCATTGGTTTCGACTCCGGCTTTACGGCAATAATTGATACAGTCTTCCATTTCACGCCGCATGGCATCCTGAATCTGTACCAGAAACTCCGAATCCACCTCCAGGCTGACATAGGCAGGCATATCCTCGATCACCAGCAGGATATCGAGACGAGCGCCGAATTTTTTACAAATAGTGATCGCGTAGCGAAAAGCGCTGCGACTGTTCTGGGACCCGTCGGTCAAAGCCAGGATTCTTGCAAATTCTATCATGGTAGCTCCTTTCCGGTCTGTCGGAATACAACATTGAACCCACTCGTTGGGTCTGTTCCACTTTCTCCAAGATAATCACATTTCGATTTAAGCCGGACGAACGGCTTTTGTCAAGCTCAACCCCGCAACCAGCGAAGGCCCTAGAAAACCAGCCGACAGGATTCCGTAATCATCCGGAAAGATCCATTGCGGCTCAGCAATGTCCGGTTAGGACTTTGCAAGCCGCATGTTCCAGGGCTGAGAGGGTGGTTTCCCGGAACGGCTCGCGAAATATCGTCTTTTTCTTAAGCGAACGGAGCGGCCGAAATTGATGCTGTTTGAATGCGTCAGCACGAGTTCATCCATTTCAGCGCAGTGAGCGCTTAGAAAAACGGAGGTTGAGCGTAAGAAGCGGAGGGGAATTACCCTCTTCAGCCCGGGTCGCAAGTTTCCAACCGGACACCACTGATTGCGGCTTGACATAATACTCCGCCAACAGGTATGAAACCTCCATCATGCGAAATCTGTTGCAGTTTCTGAAAAAGATCTTCGGCTGCGGCTGGCGACTCCTGAACTTCACCCGCGTCGTCCTGGCCAACCTGCTGCTTCTCATGGCCCTGATTCTCCTGCTGGGTATCTGGCTGAATCGGGAAACCATCCCCCGGGGACCGGAAAAAGCAGCCCTGAGCCTCGATCCCGCCGGTTTCATCAGCGAAGCCCCGCCACCGACCGACCCTTGGGAGAAACTCTTCCAAGAAAGAATTGAAGATTTGCGGGAAACTCCGCTCCAGGATATTCTCGATGCCATCAAACAGGCTGCCGCAGATCCCGCGATAACCCTGCTGGTAGTCGATCCGAGCCGTATCGAAAGGATCAGTTTAAGCGAAGCCTTGTGCATCAGTCGGGCCCTGGCCGACTTCCGCCATTCCGGGAAAAAGGTGATCGCGGTCGCCGACCATTACCGCCAGAACCAGTACCTGATGGTCTGCCGGGCCGATGAGATCATCCTCAACCCGATCGGCGCGGTCGAGCTCACCGGACTTTCCCGCTATCGTCTCTATGGTCGCCGGGCCCTGGAAAAACTGAAACTCGATTTTCATCTCTTCCGGGCCGGGGAGTACAAATCCGCCCTCGAGCCCTTCATCCGGGATGACATGTCACCGGCCGCCCGCCGGGCCAATCGTAAACTGCTCGGCGATCTTTGGCAAAGCGCGACCGAGGCCATTTTCGCCGGCCGCCCCCGGCTCGACCGGCAGAGGCTCTCCCGTTTCATCGACGATTATGAAATCCTGCTGACCAAACACCAGGGCAACGCCGCCAATACGGCCCTGGCAAACGGACTGGTCGATCGCCTGCTCTCCCGCCCCCAGTGGCGTGCTTACCTGGCCGGACTGGCCGGAAGCGATCCGCAAGACGACAACGATTTCGCCAGGATAGACTGGCAGGATTACCTGGACAAAAACACCAGATCTTACCTCAAATCGCCAACCTCCGCCAAGATCGCCCTGATCACGGCCCGGGGCGAAATCATGCCGGGAAACCAGCCGGCTTACCGGATCGGGTCTGCCAACCTGACCCGCCAATTGGCCGCGGCCCGCAGGGATGAGAGTGTCAAAGCCGTGGTTTTACGTCTCGACAGCGGCGGCGGCAGCATGACCGCTTCGGAGATCATCCGGCAGGAAATCCTGAAACTGAAAACCGCCGGCAAACCGGTTATCGTCTCGATGGGACCGCTGGCCGCCTCGGGTGCCTACTGGATCTCCGCCGACGCCGATGAGATCTGGGCCGAGCCCACGACCCTGACCGGCTCGATCGGAGTCTTCGGAGCCCTGCCGACTTTCGACCGCAGCCTCGACGCCCTGGGCCTGCGCAGCGACGGAGTCGCCACCTCGCCCCGGGCCGGAGCCCTGAGCCCGGTCCGACCGCTCCCGCCGACCGAGGCCCGCATCATCCAACTCGGGGTCAACCAGGGTTACCAGCGTTTTCTCGAAATCGTCGCCGGCGGCCGCAACCTTCCACCGGCCAAGGTCGCGACCCTGGCCGAAGGCCGGGTCTGGAGCGGC
>JAADEO010000114.1 GCA_013153415.1 Deltaproteobacteria bacterium | reverse complement strand
AAAGCGTAGACCACGTCGACATGGATCCAGACCCCGTTTTCCCAGGGCAGGAAACGGCCGGCCAGAATCCAGCCGTCATCGGCGACCCGGGCGAGAACGGCGTCATCCAGCACCATCCCCTCCTCCTCGCCGGGCAGCATCGGTTTGAGGTCGAGATAACGGCGATCACGCCGCGACTCGACCTGGTAGAGAGAGAAACGGGTCGGCTGACGGTAGGCTTCGAGCAACTGGCGATGCAGGGCCGGGAGGAACTCGTCGTCCTTCTGCTCGAGGTAGACTTCGGCCGGCGGACGACCGTCGATCTTTTCCCGAAAAAGCAGGAGATCGACCAGCGCGAAGATATCCCCCTCTTTTTCCAGGTTGAGCTTCTTCTGCTTGTTGTACAGCCCCAGTTCCCGGGCCACCCGGGCGATCGTCGGCCCGTCGAAAAGCTTGCTCACCGCGGTATTGATCTTGGTGATCCGCTGCCGAAGCTGGTTGTGCTCACGCTGTTCCCGTCGAAAAAGAAACATCTTTTTTCCACCCGTCCAAAACTGACTTGTCCGTTTCCCGATTGTTTCCGGACCGGCAGCACAGGGCGCAAGCCGGCTTTCCAAGAAAGGAAGCCTTTTATAGCTTAAACATCTCCTGATGACCAGCATATTTTTCCCGTAATTTCGGTTTTTCGATCTTGCCGGTCGGGTTGCGGGGAACATTGTCGAAGAAATAGCGCCGCGGGCGTTTGTAGCGGGGCAGATCCTGGCAGAAGGCTTCCAGGTCGGCATCACTCAGCTGGCGCCCCGGTTTGACCTCGATGATGGCGGCGACGATCTCGCCCAGACGTTCGTCGGGCAGGCCGATAACGGCGACATCGTTGATGTCGGGATGGCCCTGGAGAAAATCCTCGATCTCGACCGGGAAGATGTTCTCGCCGCCGGTGATGATGATATCCTTCTTGCGGTCGACGAGCCAGATGAAGCCATCCTCGTCCTCGCGGGCGATATCACCGGTATGGAGCCAACCGTCACGCAGTACCCGGGCGCTCTCTTCGGGATTCTTGTAGTACTCGCGCATGACTCCGGGACCGCGGACCACGAGCTCGCCCTTTTCGCCCCGGGCCAGGGGCTTGCCGAGGGCATCGACGATCCGGCACTCCCAGTCGAAACCGGGAATGCCGATGGCCCCGACCTTGTGGGTGTTCCCCATCCCGAGATGGACGCAGCCCGGGCCGGTCGATTCGCTCAGACCGTAATTGGTATCGTAATCATGGTTGGGGAAGACCTCTAGCCACTCCTTGATCAGACTCGGAGGCACCGGCTGGGCGCCGATGTGCATCAGGCGCCACTGATCCAGCTTATATTTCTTGAGATCGACCTGACCGTCTTCGATCGCGGTCAGGATATCCTGGGCCCAGGGCACCAGCAACCAGACGATGGTCCCCTGTTCCTCGGAAACCGCTTCGAGAATCCATTCCGGGCTTACCCCTTTGAGAATCACCGCCTTGGCCCCGACAATGAAATTGCCGAACCAGTGCATCTTGGCCCCGGTATGATAGAGCGGCGGGATGAGGATGAAGTTGTCGTCATGGGTCTGGAGATGGTGACGGTTTTCGACGATGCAGGCCGCCTCGAGATTACCGTGGGTCAAAAGAATCGGTTTGGGCTGGCCGGTGGTTCCGGAGGTGAAATAGAGAGCGCAGCTCTCGTCCCGGCCGAAGTCGAGACCGGGATCCTGGTCGCTGAAATTCTCATAGAGTTCGAGATAGTTTTCGACCCCAGGAATTTCGCAGGAACCGAGACTGAAAAAATGTTTGACACAGTCGAGTTCATCCTTGACGGTCTTCACCCGCTCGAAGAATTCCGGCCCGAAAAAGAAGGCGTCGGCCTCGGCCACGGTGACACAGTGCCGGATATTCTCGGCATCGAAACGGAAATTCAAAGGCACCACCCAGGCTCCGGAACGCAGGATGCCGAAATAGAGCGGCAGCCACTCGAGGCAGTTCATGAAAAGATGGGCTACCCGGCTGCCGGGGCCGATGCCCCGCTCCCGCAGCAGGTTGGCGATCCGGTTGGCCTGGCGATCGAACTCGCTCCAGGTGATCTCACGCCGCTGGTTGCGTTCGGGATCCCTTTCGACCAAGGCTACTTCATCTCCATACATACGCCCGTTACGGGCCAGAATTTCGGTAATCAGCATTTCAACCTGTCTCCTGTTCTTAAACGAATATGAAATCAGGCGCAAAAAGCAACCTGGAAAAACAACAAGCGTTATACAGCAAAATCCAGGCCGCGACTTTCCAGCAAAGAAGGCCATTGAACCGCAAGCAATCTCTCCCCACCTACCAGACAGCCCCCATCCCCATCACTATAACCGGCCGACAGCGCGAAACATTTTACCGGCTGCCGGTCATTTTTCCCCATTTCCGTTCACCCCAGCCCCGGCCGAACGGATTACTTATTCAGTTGCCAAAGCCGGGGAAACTGGGTAATACTGCAGCAGATTCCGCAAAAATCAACCTCCCGCGCCGGAGCCCGATGGAAACTATCCGCCTACAGGTAAAACGTACCAGCTACATCAACCACGACAACGGCTACGTGGTGCTCAAGGGTGACAGTGGTGGGCGCCCGGTGACCGTGGTCGGCTACCTGCCGGAAGCCCTGGACGGCAGTCGGCTCAAAGGAACCGAATTCGAACTGCAGGGACGCTGGGAAATGAGTCGTTTCGGCCGCCAGTTCGCCTTCTCCAAAGCCCGACTGGTCACCAACCAGCTCTTCTATTTTCTCGCCAAGGTGGTCAAAGGCCTGGGGGACAAGCTGGCCCGCCGACTGCTCGATCATTATGGGGAAGAAGAACTCCTGAGAATCCTGGAGCACCATCCCGAAACCCTGCTCGAGTTCAAGGGCATCAAGGAAAAGAAGCTCAAACAGATAACCAGCTCCTGGGAAAAGCAGAAAAACCTCCGCCTTTTATCCGAATTTCTCCTGCCCCACGGCATCACCCCCAATCTTCTGGTCCGCATCTACAACACCTTCGGCGACGAGGCCGTCGCCAGAATCCGCGCCAACCCCTACGTGCTTACCGAGATCCGCGGCATCGGTTTCAAAACCGCCGACGAGATCGCCCGCAAACTGGGCGTCGAATTCGGCTCGGCCTACCGGATCGAGGCCGCCATCCTCCACCTGCTGCTCGAAGCCGGAGACCAGGACGGTCACACCTACCTGCCGCCGGAAACCCTTCTCAGCCAGCTGCGCGAACTCCTCGATGAGGAAGAGAGAAAGATCGACACCGAGATCTTTCGCCAGGTGGCGGCCCGGCTGCGGGAGAAGAAACAGCTGGTCATCGAAAAGGACCGGATCGCCTTGAAGGCGTTCCACTACATGGAGGAATTCCTCGAAAACTTCTTCCGCAGCCGTTCGGATGAACGCTTCCCACCGATCGCTGCCAGCGACCTAATCGAAGATTTCATCTCCCGCCAGGAGGAGTTCCTGAAACTCAAGCTGGCCCCGGAACAGCGCCGGATCATCATCCAGATCGGCAGCGGCCGGCGGCGGCTCTACGCCTTGTCAGGCTATGCCGGGACCGGAAAATCGACCGTCGCCCGGACCATCCTCCATTTCCTGGCCCAGAATTTCTGCGACCGCAAGGAGATCGTCTGCTGCGCTTTCACCGGCATGGCCGCGGCCCGGATCCGCAAGCTCACCGGCTTCTACGCCTGCACCATCCACTCCCTGCTCAAGTACCAGGGCGATAACCAGTTCCAACACAACCGGGAGCATCCACTGCCCTACCGGGTCGTCCTCCTCGACGAGGCCGGGATGGTCAACACCCAGATCTTCTACCGCCTGACCCAGGCGATCAGCGAGGAGACCCTCTTCATCATGGTCGGCGACCCGGCCCAGCTGCCGCCGATCGGGGCCGGCAATGTTTTCGCCGACATCCTCAAAAAGCCCTACCTGGCCCGGACCACCCTCAAGCGGATCTTCCGCCAGGATGAGGAATCGGTCCTGGTCCATTTCGCCAACCTCATCCGTCAGGGCGAAATCCCGCCCGATTACGACCGGACCTGGAAGGATTTCGTCTTCATGCGCGAGGATATTCCCAACTATTTCCAGCTCAAGAAAGAGCTGCCGGAAAAGGAGTTGCGGGAAATCCGGGGAGCGTGTAATGAACGCATCCGGGAACTGATCCTCGAACTGGCGGCCAAGGCCGTCAAGCGGCTCAAGTTTCCGACCTGGGATTTCCAGGTCCTGACTCCGGTCCGCCGCGGCCCGCTCGGCACCGAGGTTCTCAACCAGCAGCTGCAACAGATCTTCAACCCGGGACAGGAGTCCCAGTTCGAACGTTTCGGCACCGTTTTCAAGGTTGAAGACAAGGTGGTCCACCTGCAGAACCGGGATATGGAGTGCGCCCCCTACAACCCCGGCGACCGACTGCAAAATCTGGCATCCTGGCACCGGCAACGAATCTTCAATGGCTTTGTCGGCATCATCCGGGAGATCGATTTTGAAAATGAGTTTTTTTATGTTATCTACCCCGGACCCCTGGTGGTACGCTACACTTTCGACCACGCCCGGGACATCATCGACCTGGCCTACTGCCTGACCGTCCACAAGGCCCAGGGCAGCCAGTACAAGTATGTCGCTATCCCTTTGAGCAACAGTCATTTCATGATGCTCAACAACAAATGGTTCTACACCGCCATCACCCGGGCCGAAAAGAAGGTCTACCTGGTCGGCCAGCAGTTCGCTTTCAAAAGGGGCTGCACCAACACCGAAACCACCCACCGCTACACTTTCCTGGCCCCCCGGGAAACGGTAGCCCAGGAGCAGTCATGAGTTTCAACCGCCGAAAAATCAACCGTATTTTGAGCCGGGTCCTGCTCGGCCTGGGCCTTGCTTTCCTGCTCTACGTCATCGCCATGTACGCCCTCTATTTTTTCAGCAACTGGCAGAAACCATAACGGCAGCGGCCCGGCGGCCGGTTTCCGGAACCGGCAACAGCGCAGTCGAACTGACATCAAGGAAACCCGACCCGAATCATGGAAAACCATTTTTTCAGCGACGCTGACCAAAAGCTTCTGCAGGCCAACGACCTCGGTGATTTCGACCGCCTCTGGGAGTTGGAAATCGACTGGTTCGAACCGCCCAATTTCAGGCGTTCGGGCTGGAGCGGAGCGGCCCGTCACGAACTGACCGGGGCCGACGGCCGGCCGGTCGGCATCTTCATCAAACGCCAGGAGAACCATCTGCGCCGCACCTGGCGCTATCCCCGCTGCTGTCCGACCTTCCGCATCGAGTGGCAGAATCTGAAACGCCTGGCCCACCACCGGGTGGGAGTCCCCCGCCCCCTCTACTACGGTGAACGCCTGCGCGACGGCAAGCCCCAGGCCATTCTCATCACCTACGAGCTCAAGGATTTCGTCCCCCTGGACAACTGGCTCGCCCAACTGCCGGAAGGCAACCGGCAGGCCTCGTCCCGGACCGACATCCTGGCCCCGGTCGCAACCACCATCCGCCATTTCCACGACCAGGGTTTCCGCCACAACTGTCTCTACCCCAAGCATATCATGCTCCGCCCGCGCCATGACGGCGAGCGCACGACCGCCGAAGTCCGGCTCATCGACCTGGAAAAATCCCGCCGGGTCATCTCCAAGCTCGGGGCCCGGATCCGCGACCTGGCCACCCTGATGCGCCGCTGTCCCCAATGGAGCCCCTACGAAAGGAACCTGTTGCTCAACTACTACCTCGGGGCCGGACTCGAACACCTCCCCCCCCATCAGCTGGCCGAACAGCTCTGGCGCTACCCGCTGGTCAAATGGGTCAAACGCCGGGTGGCCGCCAACCTGAAGAAGAAATAGCCCTCGAACCCGGTGCAATCGCCGGATACCCCGCAAAAAAAAGCGGCCATACCTTCGGGTATGACCGCTCTGCAAAGCCGCGGACGTCTTAGACGCCGCCTCAGAAGGCCAAGGCCTTCTGGAGCAGGCTCACGATCATGGGACCGCCCTTCTCCTTGACGTAGTCGTAGATGATCGGGGTGAACTTGCTGATCATCTCCTTGTCCATGCCGAGAGATTTGAAACTGTTCAAAAGTTCGGCACTGCTACCCAGAGCGGCGCCGCTTTTCCCTCCCAGCATCGAGGCGGCGCTGCCGAGCAGACCCGATTTGCTCTCCGGCTTGGAAGCCGGAGCATGCTGCTGCAGGGAATCCGCCTCGGGAACCGAGGTCGCCAGCTTTGTGTAGTCCTCCTCGCTCATCCGGGTCTTGGCCGTCTTGAAGATCGCTCCGGCCCCGCCTTCAGCCTGCTGCTGGGTGACACCGAGCTTATTCATCAGGGTGCTGACCAGACCCAGGTCCAGGGCCGAAGCCGTGACCGGCAACCACAGCAGACATCCCAGAAAGAATACAATTCCGACAATCAGTTTTTTCCGCATCATTCCATCTCCTGTTCGCTTGGCAAATGGTTCCAATTTACGTTCCGACACCCTTTCGGGCAACCGGAGATCGTTTCAATCATCATTTATTTAATTTAATTACTCTGCTTTTGCAACAGCAATTTCGCCGCCACCACGTTGCCCAGGGCCCAGATCACATCGAGCTGGAAAATCCGGGCCAGGCCGCGGTCGAAGAGATACTGGGCCCGGGCCGGGAATTCCTCGTCCTCCTCCCAGAGGACCACGATCCATTCCAGCCCGGGAAAGACCGTGAATTCCAGGGCGTATTCGCCGTATTCGACCGGCCGGCCACCCCAGGCCCGGCCCCGGCGCAGGAATTCCCCGCCCTCCCGGGCGAATTTCCGGGCGATCTTGACCGAAGCCATGACATGCGGGCCACGGAAAAAGGTGGGGCCACCGGGCAGGTGGTTCTCGTTGACCAGCTCGCCCTCGGGTTCGACCCGGCCGTGGACGAACAGGTGATCGAGCAAGGCCAGGGCCACCAGCCCCTCCTGGAAGCCGGGCTCCCCGACTCCGGCTTCCAGGAAACGAATCTCCCGTTTCCCGGGGTTGAACACCAGGGTCCGGTTGAACCAGGGCAGCAGCACTTCATCCTTTTGGATTGCAACCGCCTCATCCACCGGCCGGCGGCCGCGGGCCACGGCCTCCTCGAGCTTGCGCCACCAGCCGGGATTGAGCTGGTCGGAACGGGAGTAGCGTGAACTCTCCTCGGGATCGACCGGCTGCGGTCCGGGAGGGTCACAGGACAATTTCGATCTCCCGCCGCTTACCGGCCCGTTCGATCTCAACCGTGACCTTGTCGCCTTTCTGTTTTTTGAGCAGGACCAGGGAGATATCGAGAGCATCCTTCGGCACCCGCCCGGCAAAACTCACTATCCGGTCGCCGACCTCGAGACCGGCCCGGGCCGCGGCGCTCTCCTTCTCCACCATCACGATTTCGACTCCCGAACCGGAGGCTACCGGTTTGAGACCGACCCCGAGCCTGACCTGGCGGTCTTTGAGGTTGCGATAGGGCACGCACCAGAGATAGTCGCCGAGATAGAGCGGCAGCTCGGGAAAATCGACCTCCATCCGGCGCGGTTCATTCTCATAGAGGGCTTCCGGGGTCGTGGTCAGCAGGATTGAGTAGGGTTCCTGGTAACGCTGGAAGACCCTTCGCGGCAGACCGTAGCCGCGGGCCACGTGGAACTCGCCGGAAATCACGATCATGAGCTTGTCCTTTCCGGCCGGCGAGGTCAGGTAGGAGACGATGGTTTCGGCCATGGTCTCCTCCCAGAGCTGGTGGACCTTGAGGAAGAGGTCGATGCTGCCGTGACCCTCGGCGTGACCGGCGAACATCGCCCGCAGGGCTTTTTCCTGGTAGGGGTCGGCCGGGATCTCGGGAATCTGCGGCAATTTCCGGTCGGCACCCCCCGGTTTGGCCGGTTTCTTCATCATCGCCTGCATGAATTCGGCCTTCTCCCGGCGGCTGACATTGAGCCCCCGAACCGGAATGGCTTCGGCTTTCAGGTAGGTGAAGATATCCCGGTAATAGATATAGTCGTAAACACCCCAATCCTCGGCGAAAAGGCGAATGAAATCGTCATCGGAGATCTTTCCCGCCAGCCAGAGATCGATCTTCTCCTGGTTGGTCCGGGCCAGCATCTCGAAACCGACGGCGATCCGATCCGGGAAACGCTTGTGCAACTCCTTGATCACCGTCAGTTCGACCTGGTGGTCGTAGATATTATCATGCCCTTCGCCGACATAGACGATGCGGTCGCAGGAGAGCAGGTGGAAAAGCTGATCCCGGCTCAACCTGACCCCGGTCGGCAGGTCGATGATCTCGTCTTTCCGCATGGTGGCGGGATCGACATAGGGAGAACCGCTGAAAACGGGCTCTGACAGCTGGCGGCCGGAACAGGCGGCGAGCCAGGGAAACAAGGCCAGGAACAGGAAGATAACCAGATACAATTTCAAGAGAGAACTCCTTTACGTCAATTCAGCAGACCGGCGGTACAAACAATTTACAGGTTGCATTGAAGGAGGCAAACTGCTAGAGAAGCGGCCTTCCGACAACTCCCCTTTCCCACAGGCACAACGTGAACAGCAGGCTCGGCAAGCTTCCTTTCTATTACGGCTGGGTAATCGTCGCCGTCTCCTTCATCACCCTGGGCATCGCCTTCGGGGTCTGGTACTCTTTCTCGGTCTTCTACGTCGCCATCCTCAAAGATTTCGGCTGGAACCGGGCCTCGACCGCGGGCATCTTCTCCCTTTTCACGATCACCCATTACTTCTGCGCCCTGGCGGCCGGCAGTTTCATCGACCGTTTCGGCCCGCGGCTGACGATTCCGATCGGGGCCCTGTGGCTGGCCGGGGTTCTGACCCTGCTGGCCACCGTCAAAACCATCCTCGGTTTCTACCTGGTCTACGGGATTCTGGCCGCCCTCGGCGTCAGTCTGATCGGTTTCGTCACCCACGCCTCTTTCCTGCCCCGCTGGTTTCAGCGTCGCCGGGGCTTGGCCTTAGGCATCGCCATGTCCGGCATCGGCATCGGCATGCTGATTCTGCCGCCGACCATGCAGCATCTGATCGACATCCACGACTGGCGCTTCGCCTACCGGACCCTGGCCATCATAGTGCTTCTGGTTATCCCGATCAACCTCTTTTTCCAGCGTCGGGATCCCTCCCTGCTGGGTCTGCGGCCCGACGGCGACCCGCCCGGCGAAGAGCTGGAAACCGCGATCCCGGAGCAACCCCGGAACACCGTGCAGATCATCGATCCCGACTGGGATGCGATCGCCTGGACCAGCCGCAAAGCGATCGCCACCCGGCGTTTCTGGTTTCTGGTCGGCGGCTTCTTCTGGGGACCGTTCGCGATTCAGGGAGTTCTGCTTCATGCCGTGGCCGGGATGGTCGCCGGCGGTCTGACCGCGGCCCGGGCGGCGGCGGTTTTCGGCATCCTGGGCGTTTTCGGCTCGATCGGCAAGATCACCCTGGGTTTTTCCGGCGACCGCTGGAACCGGGAGACCGCCCACACCATCGGCATGGCCGCCGCCAGCCTCGGGGTCCTGGCCCTGGCCGGAACCAACCTGAAACCCCATCTCCTGCCCTGGCTTTTCGCGATCAGTTTTGGTTTCGGTTACGGGGCCGTGGCCCCGATCTTTCCGGCGATCGCCGCCGACATCTTCCAGGGCAGCCATTTCGGCCGGATCTTCGGCCTGCTCTCCTTGAGCCTCGGCTTCGGCGGCGCGGCCGGAGCCTGGTTTTCCGGTTTCATCTTCGACCTGACCGGATCCTACCACATCGCTTTCGCTTTCGACATCGCCGCTCTCTGGCTCTCCTGCGCCTTCTTCTGGCTCGCCGCCCCCCGCAAAATCCGTCTCAGCCAACCACTGCGGAAAACCACCGGCTGAAACCGCACTTTTCCAACTCGCAAAACCTGATGCGGGGACAACTTCCGCAACCCAAAAGGGCATTCCGGCCTGCGAAAAGTACTCTTATTCAGGACATTTTCTGCTGATTTCGTAACTGCTCAGCCTAACGATTTAAAAACAAGATTTTTCCGGAGCAGTTGCTGGATTACAATTCACCTGTTCTTGTTTCGCGTTTTTCGCGCCTTTCGTAGTTTCTGAAACTACGAAAAACGCGAAAGACGCGAATTAAAAGACAACGATCAAAGGTTTGTCGTTCAGACTGGATAA
>JAADEO010000019.1 GCA_013153415.1 Deltaproteobacteria bacterium | reverse complement strand
TGGGGCGAATCGTCGACAGCCCCCCGGTCTGGTATTTTGTTCTCGCCCTGGTTTTTATGAAGATGCTGGCTACCGCCGTCTGCCTCGGTTCCGGTGGGGCCGGCGGGCTGTTCGCCCCGATCATGTTCATCGGCGTGATGATCGGCGAGAGCTGCGGCCTGATCGGTCAGAAACTGCTGCCGGAGATCGTGACCTCCCCCAGCGGCTATGCCGTGGTCGCGCTGGGCGCCTTCCTCTCGGCCGTGACCCACGCGCCCTTGACCGCGATCTTTCTGGCCTACGAGATGACCGGAGCTTCACAGGTCATCCTGCCGGCGATGATCGCTACCGTGGTCGGCATCCTGGTGGCCCGCAGTATCGAGTCGGAGGGGATCGACACCTACGGCCTGGCCCGGGAGGGTATCCATCTCGAGGACGGTCGTGAGGTCAATCTCATGCGTTCGATCAAGGTCGGCGACATCATGTACAAGGGACCACTGGAAACCATTCCCGAGACCATGAAGCTGCGTGAGATTCTCCAGTTTCTGCCCAAGTCCCGGAAGACCACTTTCCCGGTGGTCGATGCCGAGGGCAATCTGACCGGTATCATCAGTATCCAGGATCTTCGGGAGCTGGTCTATGAAGAGGGTCTGGAAGATCTGATCGTGGCCAAGGAGCTGGCTCACGAGAAGGTGTTGACCATCACCCCGGATCGTAATCTCAATGACGCCATGCGCAAGATCGGCTCCCGCAACATCGATTACCTGCCGGTTGTCGACAAGGATAATCCCCGCCGCCTGATCGGTATGATTTCCCGCCAGGATATCATCTCCGCCTACAACCGCAGTTTGCTGGAACGCGGTCTGGCGAAAGAAGAGGAGTGATGTCTCTCCACTCTTTAGAGCGTGATAAGATTCTTGCCGGTCTCAATCCGGTCCAGCGGGAAGCCGTTTGCAAACTGGAGGGTCCGCTGTTGATTCTGGCCGGCGCCGGGAGCGGCAAAACCCGAGTGATAGTTCACCGGATCGCCTGGCTGGTGGCCGATGCCGGGGTTTCGCCTTATAATATCATGGCGGTGACTTTCACCAACAAGGCCGCCCAGGAGATGCGGGAAAGGGTCGAGGCGATGATCGGTCCGGCCGCGGCCGGGATGTGGATTTCGACCTTCCATTCGAGCTGCTCCCGGATCCTGCGCCAGCATGGCCAGCGGCTCGGGTTTTCGGAACGTTTCACGATCTACGCCGACAAGGAGCAGACCGCGCTGCTCAAAGAGGTTGCCCGGCGTCTCAATCTGGCTCCGACGATGTTTCCGACCGAAGCCCTGCGTTCGGCCATCGATGACGCCAAGAACCGGGGGGTTGATCCCGAGGCGTTCGCTCTCGAGGCCCGGCAGGCGGCCAACCCCCGGGTCCGGCGGATCGCCGAGGCCTACCGGCTCTATCAGGAACTGCTGCAGGAGAACGATGCTCTCGATTTCGGTGACCTGCTCTTTCATACGGTCGAACTCTTCAACCGTTTTCCCGACCTTCTGGAAGAATACCGGGAGCGTTTCCACTATATCCTGGTCGATGAATACCAGGATACCAACGAGATCCAGTACCGATTGATCAACCTGCTGGCCGAGCCCCGCCGCAACCTCTGCGTGGTGGGCGATGACGACCAGTCGATCTACAGCTGGCGCGGGGCCCAGATCAAGAATATCCTCGATTTCGAAGCTGACTATCCCGAGGCCAAGGTAATCCGGCTCGAGGAGAATTACCGCTCGACCGCCACCATTCTCAAAGCTGCCAACCAGGTCATCGCCGCCAATCGCAAACGCAAGGGCAAGGACCTCTGGACCCGCAAGAGCGGTGGGGAGCCGATCTCTCTCTACCTGGCCAAAGATGAAGCGGACGAGTGTCGCTATGTCATCCGTCGGATCAGCACCTCGGTACGGGAACCCGGTGCTTTCGCCATTTTTTATCGGACCAATACCCAGTCGCGAATTTTCGAAGAGGGGCTGAGTCGCAAGGGAATCCCTTATACGATTTTCGGTGGCACCAGGTTTTATGACCGGGCCGAAGTGCGGGACCTGCTGGCTTATCTCAAGGTGGTCAATAATCCTCGCGACGGGGTCAGCCTGCAGCGGATTCTCAATGTTCCGGCCCGGGGAGTCGGCAAAACCTCGATCGAACGTCTGACCGCTTACGCGCAAGAGCATGGTCTGCATCTCTGGGAGGTTCTGGAGAGACTGGAAGATGAAGCCCTGGTCCGGGGCGGTGCCCGCCGGGCCCTGCTCGACCTTTTTTCTTTGCTCAGCCAGTGGCGTCAGGAGGCGGAAGAGATTCCGCCGAGCGAACTCTGCCGGCGGATAATCGCCGCGGTCGGTTACGCGGACTGGCTCAAAAAACACAATGACCCGGTCCAGGCCGAGGCTCGCGGCGCCAATGTCGATGAGCTCTTGAACGCTGTCGAACTCTGGGAGAACGAGCAGGAGAATCCGAGCTTGGCCGCCTATCTCGAAAATGTCGCCCTGGTCAATGACGATCGTCTCGCAGACGAGGAGCAATCGCGGGTCACCCTGATGACCATCCACCGGGCCAAGGGCCTGGAGTTCGATGAGGTTTTCCTGGTCGGGCTCGAGGAGGGGCTGTTTCCCGGACGGCGCAGTTACGAGAAACCGGAGTTGCTGGAGGAGGAGCGCCGACTCTGCTACGTCGGCATGACCCGGGCCCGGGAAAAGCTCCATCTCTCCGCCTGCCGGGTCCGGCGCCTGCACGGCCAGTTGATGGATAACCGGCCCTCCCGTTTTCTGATGGAGATACCCCTGGAGCTGTTGCGGCGTGAGGACCGTCATCATCATGCCTCAGGTTCAAGCCCGGGTTCAGGACGCAGGTCTGCGCCCAGGGGGCGGAAGGCGACGCTTGATGTCGACTCCGGGGTTTTGCGCTCGGGATCATCCTCTCCGGCCCGTACCGTGACGAAAAAGGTCGGTAGCGGACAAAAAGCCCCTGCCGGAATGCCTTTCCCGCCAGGTTGCCGGGTGGAACACGCGGTTTTCGGTCCCGGGGTGGTGGCCGGGGTCAAAGGTTCGGGCAGCCAGACCAAGTTGGATATCGTTTTCCGGGACCGGGGGCGCAAGACCCTGCTCCTCAAGTACGCTTCGATGAAACGGACCGGCTGAGCTGCAGCCGGTTTTTTTGTTTGACATTCAGCCGGCAGGTAGGTTAATATCCTCCGCTCTTATGATTTTTCCCCTAAGGAGAGGTGCGTCTTCTGCGTGCAGGGGGCCTCTGCCAGTAATTTCAAAGCTTTCCGGTGCTGCCGGAGGCCGGGAAACCAGTTCCGTATATGTTCGAATCGCTTTCCGATAAGCTCGATGTAACTTTCAAGAAACTTCGGGGCCAGGGGCGCCTGACCGAGGATAACATCAAGGAAGCCCTGCGCGAGGTCCGTATGACCTTGCTCGAGGCCGATGTCAACTTCCTGGTCGTCAAGCAGTTCGTCAAGGCGGTGCGGGAACGGGCCATGGGCGCGGAGGTTCTGCAGAGCCTGACCCCGGCCCAGCAGTTTATCAAGATCGTCAATGAGGAGCTGGTCGCCCTGATGGGCGGCAGCGCCGTCGGTCTTGATCTCAACGCCGCTCCGCCGGTGGTGATCCTGATGGTCGGCCTGCAGGGTTCCGGGAAAACGACTTCCTCCGGCAAACTGGCGCTTTCTCTGAAAAAGCAGAAGCGTCGCCCCCTGCTGGTGCCGGTCGATGTCTATCGTCCGGCGGCGATCGATCAGCTCGAGAGCCTCGGCCGCCAGATCGAGGTTCCGGTCTATCCTTCCGAGGATAAACAGGATCCGGTCAAGATCAGCCGCAAGGCGGTCGAGATGGCCCGGCAGCAGGGTTATGACACGGTAATCATCGATACCGCCGGTCGTTTGCAGATCGACGAGAAGCTGATGGCCGAGTTGGAGAAGATCAAGGCCGCGGTCAAACCCCAGGAGATTCTCCTGGTCGCCGATGCCATGACGGGTCAGGAAGCCGTCAATATCGCCAAGACCTTCAACGATACCCTCGATATCACCGGGGTGGTGTTGACCAAGCTCGACGGTGACGCCCGGGGCGGGGCCGCTCTTTCGATCAAGGCGGTAACCGGCAAACCGATCAAGTTTGTCGGTGAAGGAGAGAAGCTCAGTGCTCTCGATGCCTTCCATCCCGACCGCATGGCTTCGCGTATTCTCGGCATGGGGGACATGCTGACCCTGATCGAGAAGGCTCAGGATGTTGTCGATCAGAAAAAAGCCGAAGAGCTGGCGCGCCGTTTGCGCAAGAATGAGTTCACCCTCGATGATTTTCGGGCCCAGCTCCAGCAGATCAAGAAACTGGGATCGCTGGGCGGCATCATGAAAATGATTCCCGGCATGGGTAAGATCAAGGACAAGCTCGGTGACGAGGGGCTTGACGAGAAAGAACTGGTGCGTATCGAGGCGATCATCAATTCGATGACCGACAAGGAACGTCGCGATCATCGCCTGATCAACGGCAGTCGGCGCAAACGGATCGCCAAGGGTAGCGGAACCAGTGTCCAGGATGTCAATCGTCTGCTCAAGAATTTCCTGGAAATGAAGAAGATGATGAAAAAGTTCAACAAGATGGGGCCCAAGGGTTTGAAACGGATGCTGGGCCAGCTCGGTTGATAAAAACGATTTTTAATAAATTGCACCCAAACAGCCCCCGGTGCGGGGCTCACACCTGAAAAAAGGAGAGAAACTGTAATGGCGGTAAAAATCAGATTGACCCGCAGGGGGGCTAAAAAGAAGCCTTTCTATCGTATTGTCGCAGCCGATTCCCAATCTCCCCGGGATGGTCGTTTCCTGGAGATTGTCGGAACCTACGATCCCAACCCGGATCCGGCGGCGATCGTTCTGCATGAGGACAAACTCAATTACTGGCTCGAACAAGGGGCCGTGCCGACCGCGACCGTGGCCAGCCTCATCAAGAAGGCGAAAAAAGCCGCCGCCGGAGAGACGCCGGCTTAAAAAATAGATACAGACCAAAGCTTTTCGGTGACAACAGCCATTGCCGCCAGATCTTACGGGTGGCTGGAGGGGATCATGTACAAGGATTTGATTGAATATCTCGCGAAGGCCCTGGTTGACAACCCTGACGAAGTCGAGGTTCGGGAGCGCGAAGAAGACAGCTCGGTTCAATTGGAACTGAGCGTCAATCAGAAAGATCTCGGGAAAGTGATCGGCCGCCAGGGCAAAACCGCCCGGGCGATGCGGACCATTCTGGGAGCGGCCGCCGCCAAGGAGGGGCGCCGGGCCAGTCTGGAGATCGTCGAGTAGTTGCGAACCGGAGAGCTGTTGTTTTATGCGAACGGGTTGGGGAAACGGTGATGAGAGATCCCTGGGTCGTTCTCGGCCAGATAGTCAAGACTCAAGGCCTGCGGGGAGAGGTCAGGGTTCGTTCCGAGATTGAGGAGCCCGAGAATTTCCTGCTTGCGGGGATGAAGCTGCGCTCCCGTGATGGTTCCCTGGTCCCCGTGGAGGTGACCCGTTACCGCCGGCAGAAAGGGACTTATATTCTGAGCCTTGAAGGTTGTCGGAGCATTGACGCGGCCCAGTCCCTGATCGGTTGCGAACTGGTTTGCCGCGGCAGTTGTCTTCCGGAACCGGGTGAGGATGAGTATTACCATTTTCAGATCCTGGGGCTGCCGGTGTTCGATCCCGGGGGCCGGGAACTGGGTCTTTTGAAGGAGATCATCCCCACTGCCGGCCACGAAGTGTTTGTCATCAGGCCCCGCAGCGAAGACGTCGGGGGGGAGGAACTTCTGCTGCCGATGGTGGCGGCCTATATAATATCGATCGATCCCGAAGCCGGTCGGATTATCGCCGATCCTGCCGGTCGCGGCGGCGAAGCGGACGGGGTCGAACAGCCCGCATGAAAATAGATGTTATAACTATTTTCCCCGGGATGTTTGTTTCCCCTTTTGCTGAAAGCATCATGCAGCGGGCCCGGGAAAAGGGCCTGTTGCAGCTTGAAGTACATGATTTACGGGATTACTGCCACGACCGTCACCGGGTGGTGGATGACTATCCCTATGGTGGCGGAGCCGGCATGGTGATGCGCCCCGAGCCTGCCTTGCGGGCGATCAGCGCATTGCGCGGAGAAGATTCATCTGCTCAGGTCCTGCTCCCGACGCCGGTCGGTGAACCTTTCAGCCAGGACCTGGCCGAGGAACTCAGCCGGATCGGGCACCTGATCATCTTCTGCCCTCATTACGAGGGGATCGATGAACGGGTCAGCCGGCATATCGACCGGGAGGTAAGTCTCGGCGACTATATCCTGACCGGTGGTGAGTTGCCGGCCATGGTGATTATCGACGCCGTGGTTCGCCTCTTGCCGGGGGTTCTGGGGTCTTCCGCGTCCTTGGAAGAGGAGAGCTTTTCCCCGTTGCTGGAATACCCCCATTACACCCGGCCGGCCGAGTACGAAGGGGAGCGGGTTCCGGAGGTTCTGCTTTCCGGACACCACGCCCGGATTCGCGAATGGCGGCGCCTGCAGGCTCTGCGCCGGACCTACGAACGCCGTCCCGATCTGCTGGAGCGGGCCTCGTTGAGTGAAGTGGAGAAAGAACTGGTGGCCCGCTGGCGCCGGGAAGCGCAATAGCGAGGGCTTTCCGCTGGTCGCAAATTAATACTTTTTATCAGAACGTTTTCCGGTTTTTCTAATCAGAAAATGACCTGTAAGATACCGATTAACGATTAATTTACTTGTCAGGGATTACCTGGTAACCAGGATACCGTATAACAGCCAGAACCCGCATTTTTTGAAGGAGCGGGTTGATTCGGAGAGATAAAGATGAACCAGATTGAAGCGATCGAACAGAAAAACATGCGCATGGACATCCCCCCTTTCAAAGCCGGGGATACTTTGAAAGTTCACGTCAAGATCCGCGAAGGCGAAAAACAGCGGATCCAGGTTTTCCAGGGTTTCGTTCTGCGGCGTCAGGGCGAGAGCAGCCGCGAGACCTTTACCGTGCGCAAGGTTTCCGGGGGTATCGGAGTTGAGCGGACCTTCCCCCTGCACTCCCCGATGGTCGACAAGATCGAACTCGTCAACCAGGGTCGGGTACGTCGGGCCAAACTCTACTACATGCGTAAACTGCGTGGTAAGGCTGCCCGGATCCGGACCATCAATCACTAGAATGGTTGAGCTCCGGGTTGCAAGTTGACGCTTAACGCCCTGTCCGATCTCATGCTCCGCCTCGGCCGGCCGCATCTGGCCGGGGTGGATGAAGTCGGCCGGGGTTGTCTGGCCGGTCCGGTAGTGGCCGCCGCCGTCGTCTTGCCGCCGGCGGCCGGCGGGATCGGTATCGATGATTCCAAGAAACTCAGTTCCGGTCGGCGGGAGCTGGTTTTTCGGCGTCTCATCGCATCCGGTGCGGCCATCGGTATCGGTGTGGTTTCCGCCGCTGAAATCGACCGGATCAACATCCTGCAGGCCTCATTGCAGGCCATGGCCAAGGCTCTGGCCGCGCTTAAGCTGGTAGCCGATCTGGTGGTCGTGGACGGCCGCCAGCCCCTGCCTCTGCATCTTCCCCAATATCCCCTGGTAAAAGGGGATTCCCGCTGCCTGCCGGTGGCGGCCGCCTCGGTCGTGGCCAAGGTCGTCCGGGATCGGCAGATGGTCTATTACGACCGCCGTTTTCCCGTTTACGGTTTCGCCCGGCACAAGGGTTATGCGACCGTCGCCCACCGTCGGGCCGTGCAGTGTCACGGACCCTGCATCCTGCACCGGAGCAGCTTTCGTTTCAAAACACCATAAATCCGGAATCGTTTCCGGGCGAGGAGACAATGTCCAGCGATCCCCGACATCAGTTCGGCCAATGGGGCGAAGAACAGGTGGCGGAATTTCTTCGTGGGCATGGCTTCAAGGTATTGGAGCGTGGTTTTCGTTGCCGTTTCGGAGAGATCGATATCATCGCCGCAAAGAACGGACTGCTGGTATTTTGTGAAGTCAAGAGTCGGCGCCGGGCTGATTTTACGACTCCGCTGGAAGCCGTGACCCCGGCCAAGCGGAAACGTTTGATCAAAACCGCCGGCTGGTACCTGCAGCGGCATGATTGGGATGGAGAGCTGCGTTTCGATGTGATCTCGGTATTGGCGGCAGAGGGCCGAAAGGCCCGGTTCGAATGGATCGAGGACGCTTTCCCCTGGGAATAGGTTTTGCGCAACTGTTTTTTTAAAAAGGTGAAAACGGGCTTGTCTTCTCGGTAATTGAAGCCGCGATCGCTGCTTGACTTCGGAAGGCCCGGAAGATATGGGAATTCCCGTGCGTTTCGTCTGCACCGTGGTTCAGAGCAAATTTGCTGTTTCAACTGTTTCTTCAGCGATGATTAAGGTGGTCTGTATGGATAAGAAGATCGAAGATGGTTATGAGAAGTTGGAGGACGGTGCCGCAGTCGAGCGTTTCAACGACCCTGAATGGATGAAAAAGGCGCTGGCCGAGCTCGATGGCGACCTGGCCCAGGTAACCGATGAGTTGAAAGCCTCCTACGCCCGACTGGCCCAGGGTGTGGCCCAGGTCGAGGAGGAGCTGAAAGCGGCTTTCGAAGCCGGAGACGAGATGGCTTACGAGGCCGCCATGATCAAAAAGAACATGATCCTGGAGCGCCTGCGGGAGCTGGAGGCGCTGCAGCTGTGAAATCCCTGGCCGAATTCCTTTTTACCGCGGCGATGTTGCGCCGGACGCCGCGCAGTGGACTCCAGTTTCTTGGCAGCGGTCGCGAAAGCGTGGCCGAGCATGTTTTTCAGACGATCCTGACCGGTTATGTGCTGGTCAAGCTAGAGCTGGCCGAAGGCAATCCGGTCGATGAGACCCGGGTTCTGAAACTCTGTCTGCTGCACGATCTGCTCGAATCCCGGACCGGGGATCTCAATTATGTCAACAAGAAATATCTCGAGGTTGATGCAAAAGCGGCCCTCGAGGATATGTGCCGGCCTCTTTTTTTCGGTGAGGAGGTAGCGGCCCTGATCGAGGAGTTCGAGGCCAGAACGACTCCCGAGTCCCGGTTGGCGGCCGATGCCGACCAGCTGGCGCTGATGGTGCTCCTGCGGGAGGAAAGCGATCTCGGCAACCGGCAGGCCGAGAAGTGGATGGTGGTTGCCGGCCAGCGTCTGTTGACCGAAAGCGGTCGCCGCCTGGCCTTGGGACTGCAGGAGGGTGATTGGACCTCGTGGTGGTTTACCAAGGACAGCAACGACTGGTGGGTCAGGGGAGAATAACCGGTGCTAAGGCTGATCGCGGTTGCTGGCCTGTTGTCGCTGCTGCTGCCGTCTCGCCTCCTGGCGGCGCCACCGGTCGTCATCCCGGTCGTTTCACCTTTCCCCGGTTCTCAGTCCTATTATGGCGCTGGCGCCAGGAACGGAGCCCTGCTCAGGGCCGATGAGATCAACGCCAACGGCGGCATCGATGGTCGGCCGTTGAAAATCCTTTTTCGGGACGATGGAGGCGATGCCCGGGGGGCGGCGCTTGTTGCTGCGGAAATTGCCCGTGATCCGAAAAACAGCGTGGTTGTCGGCCATCTGGATGCCGTTTCAACCTTGGCGGCATTGCCGATTTACCGGCAGGCGAAATTGGTGTTGATTACCCCGGTGGCAAGCGATCCGGCGGTTGTCCGGTCGAGTCCTTACCTGTTCTGCAGCGCTTACCGGGTCGATTCCCAGGGCGATTTTCTGGCCCGTTACGCTCGCAAGGTGAGAAAGGTCTCCACCGTTGCGGTTTTTTGCGAAAATCGCGATTATGCCCTGGCCCTGGAAAGAGCTTTTGCCGAAACTGCGGGTGGTCTCGGTCTGCAGCTGGTCGATAGCCAGCCCTTTACGATGAAGACCGTAGATTTCACGGCTCGGTTGGCGCGGCTGAAAATCCTGCGGCCCGAGCTGCTCCTGGTCATCGGCCGTGCCCGCCAGGGCGCCATGCTGATCTCCCAGGCCCGTCTCCTGGGGTTGGACTGCGATTTCCTGGGCAGCGAGGGCCTGGATGACGGGTCTTTGTTGCGCAATCCCGCCGCCGGGGGGCTTTGCGTCATCACGCCTTTTCTGGTCGATCGGGGGAGAGCCATGGTCCGGGATTTCGTGGAACGTTACCGGCGGAAATTCGCTCTCGAACCCGACTGGCTCGCTGCCAACACCTACGACGCGGTCGG
>JAADEO010000116.1 GCA_013153415.1 Deltaproteobacteria bacterium | reverse complement strand
TGGATGAAGAAGGGCAAAACCTGGAACAAAGTTGCTCGAAAAGGGGTTGACTTTTTTTTGTATCCAATATAAAGAAACATTTCACATGATCGCCGGGGGCGGAGTTTTCCCTCGCGCGACAGCTATTGCCCGGAGGCCCGTCTTTCACCACAGGGATCAGCCGGATCGTACATGATCGAAAATTATTGCCGCCAGGAAGCGGGACTGCACTCCATTCCGGCGGTCTTTACCAATCTTTCAAGAGGTTTAATCGGTGGCCAAGAAAAACAGTAAAATCGGCGCGGCGATGATCGTGGGGTCGGGGATCGCCGGCATTCAGGCATCCCTGGACCTGGTCAACTCTGGTACCAAGGTCTATCTTGTCGAAGAGGATATCAGCATCGGCGGGGTCATGGCCCAGCTCGACAAGACCTTTCCCACCAACGACTGTTCCGCCTGTATTCTTTCTCCCAAGCTGGTCGAGGTCGGCCGGCATCCCAACGTCGATATCCTGACCCGCCGGGACATTCTCAAGGTGGAAGGCGAGCCCGGCAATTTCCGGGTGACTTTGCGACGCAATCCGCGTTACGTCGATCTCGACAAGTGCACCGGCTGCGGCGAATGCGTCGATGTCTGCCCGGTCGAACTCTCTTCCGACTTCAATCATCACCTGGACAGCCGCAAGGCGATCTACCGCAAGTTTCCCCAGGCGATTCCCAGCGCTTTCGCCATCGACAAGGCCGGCACCTCGCCCTGCAAAGCGGCCTGTCCGGCCCATATCAGCGTCCAGGGCTACGTCGCCCTGATCGCCAAGGGCAAATACCGCGAGGCCCTGGCCCTGATCAAGCGCGACAACCCTTTCCCCGTGGTCTGCGGCCGGGTCTGCAACCACCCTTGCGAATCGGCCTGTATGCGGGCCGAGGTCGACGATCCCGTGGCGATCATGTACCTGAAACGCTTCGTCGCCGACCTCGATCTTAAAGAGGAAACCCGCTTCATTCCCGAGATCAAGGAGAAGAAAGAGCAGAAGGTGGCGATCATCGGGGCCGGCCCGGCCGGCTTGAGCGCCGCCTACTACCTGGCCGTCGAGGGTTACCAGGTCACGGTCTTCGAGGCCCTGCCGGTGCCCGGCGGGATGCTCGCGGTCGGCATTCCCGACTACCGCCTGCCCAAGGACCTGCTGGCCGCCGAGATCGAGGTGATCAAGGCCCTGGGCGTCGAAATCAGATGCAACACCCGGGTCGGCAAGGATATCTCGCTGGCCGAACTGAAGAAGAATTACGACGCCCTCTTTATCGGGGTCGGGGCCCATGTCGGCAACCGCCTGGGAATCGCGGGCGAAGAGCTGGAAGGCAATATCCAGGGCATCGACTATCTGCGCCGGATAAGCCTCGGCGAAAAGGTCGCCCTGGGCAAGAAGGTCGCCGTGATCGGCGGCGGCAACGTCGCCATGGACGCGGTCCGCACCGCCCTGCGGACCGGTTCGGACGAAGCCTTCATCCTCTACCGCCGGACCCGCGAGGAGATGCCGGCTGCCGACGAGGAGATCGAAGAGGCCCTGGCCGAAGGCATCAGGATGGAATTCTTGGCCGCCCCGGTCCGGATCCTGGGCGAAAACGGCAAGGTCACCGGGATTGAATGCGTACGCATGGAACTGGGCCCGGCCGATGACAGCGGCCGCCGCCGGCCGGTGCCGGTCAAAGGCTCCGAATTCGTCATCGAGGTCGATGCCGTGGTCGCCGCCATCGGCCAGAAGAGCGACCTTTCGATTTTGGAGAAACGTAAAGAAATTTCCCTGACCGACTGGAGCACGGTCGAGGTCGACCGTTTGACCTTCGCCACCGGCGAGAAGGGCGTTTTCGCCGGCGGCGATGCGGTTTTCGGTCCCGCCACCGTGATCGAGGCGGTCAATACCGGCAAAGAGGCCGCGGTTTCGATCGATCGCTACTTGAAGGGCGAGGATCTGAAAGCCGGCCGCCGGGAGAACTGGGACGACAACATCGCCGTACCCAGCCCCGAGACCATCGCCAAGCGCAAACCCGAGGGCCGCATCCCGATGCCGGAACTCGATCCCGCCACCCGGATCAAAAACTTCGACGAGGTGATGCTCGGCTACAGCGAGGAGCAGGCCCGCAAAGAGGCGGAAAAGTGCTTGAGCTGCGGCATCTGTTCCGAGTGCTACCAGTGCGTTGACGCCTGTATCGCCAAGGCCATCGACCACGAAATGGTCGAAACCGAGGAGACCATCGAGGTCGGCGCCATCATCGCCGCGCCCGGCGGCGACATCTTCGACGCCAAACTGAAAGGGGAGTACGGCTTCGGGATTTACGACAACGTCGTCACCAGCATCCAGTTCGAACGCATTCTCTCGGCCTCCGGCCCCTTCTTCGGCCACGTCCAGCGGATCTCCGACGGCCGCGAGCCGAAAAAAGTGGCCTTCATCCAGTGCGTCGGCTCCCGCGACGCGGCCTGCGGCAACTCCTGGTGTTCATCGGTCTGCTGCATGTACGCCACCAAGGAGGCGATCATCGGCAAGGAGCACGCCGAAGGCCTGGAACCGACCATCTTCTACATCGACATCCGGGCCCACGGCAAGGATTTCGACCGTTTCGTCAACCGGGCCCAGGATGAGTACGGGATCCGCTACGTCAAGTCGATTCCCTCGGCGGTCAAGGAGCTGCAGCAGAGCAAGAACCTGCTTCTGACCTACAGTCTCGAGGACGGCACCCAGGTCGAGGAGGAGTTCGACATGGTGGTTCTTTCGGTCGGCTTCCAGCCGCCGGAAAAGGCCCACGAACTGGCCCGAAGCCTCGGCATCGAATTGAACCAGCACGGTTTCTGCCAGACCAGTCTCGAAAACCCGGTCCGGACCAGCCGCGACGGCGTCTATGTCTGCGGAGTTTTCGGCGGTCCCAAGGATATTCCCGAAACCGTCATGGAGGCGAGCGGGGCGGCGGCCTGCGTCAGCGGCCTGCTGGCCGAGAGCCGGGGCACCGAGACCACGGTCGAGGAGTTGCCGGAAGAGACCGACCTGCGCGGCATGGGACCCCGCATCGGGGTCTTCGTCTGCCACTGCGGCATCAACATCGGCGGCGTCGTCCGGGTGCCGGAAGTGGTCGAATACGCCAAGAACCTGCCCGATGTCGTCTACGTCACCGAGAATCTCTTCACCTGTTCCCAGGATACGGCCGTGACCATGGCCGAGGTCATCAAGGAGCACAACCTGACCCGGATGGTGGTCGCCTCCTGTTCGCCCCGGACCCACGAGCCCCTTTTCCAGGAGAACTGCGAAAAGGCCGGGCTCAACCGCTATCTCTTCGAGATGGCCAATATCCGCGACCAGGATTCCTGGGTCCACATGCATGAACCCGATGCCGCCACCGCCAAGGCCAAGGACCTGGTGCGGATGGCGGTCAGCAAGGCCCGCTACCTGACTCCGCTCAAACCGGGGCAGCTGCCGGTCGACAAGCGCACCCTGATCATCGGCGGCGGCCTGGCCGGGATCACCGCGGCCCTTTCGCTGGCCGAGCAGGGTTTCGCTTCCTACATCATCGAGAAGGATGAGGAACTGGGCGGCAACTATCGCCATCTCTACCGGACCCTGGAAGGGCTCGATACCCGCCGGCACCTGGAAAATCTCTTGCAGCAGGTTGAAAAGAGCGAGCTGATCAAGGTCTACACCGGGGCCGAGATCAGCGATATCGACGGTTTCATCGGCAATTTCCAGACCACGGTCAAGACCGCCGAAACCATGGATATCCTCGAACACGGCGTGGTGATCGTCGCCACCGGCGCCAACGAGCTCCAGACCGACGAATATCTCCACGGTCGGCATCCCGCGGTCATCACCCAGCGGGAGCTGGAAAAACGCATCCACGAAGCCGGCGATCAGGTGGCCGGCCGCCGGGTGGTGATGATCCAGTGCGTCGGTTCCCGGACTCCGGAACGCCCCTACTGCAACCGCTACTGTTGCAGCGAGGCGATCAAGAACGCCCTGCTCCTGAAGCAGCAGGATCCCGCCAGCGAGATCACCATTCTCTACCGGGATATGCGGACCTACGGTTTCAAGGAGGATTTCTACAAGGAAGCCCGCGAAGCCGGCATCCATTTCGTCCGCTACCGGCCCGAGCGGGGTCCGGAGGTCGCGGCCGCCGGCGACGGTCTCAAGATCAGGGTTTTCGACCTCGTGCTCAACGCCGAGATCGAGCTCGACGCCGATCTGCTGGCCTTGAGCGTCGGCACCGTCGCCAACCCCGACAACGAGGAGATCAGCAAGCAGCTCAAGATCCCGGTCAACCAGGACGGCTTCTTCCTCGAGGCCCACGTCAAGCTGCGGCCGGTCGATTTCGCCACCGACGGGGTCTTCTTCTGCGGCCTGGCCCATGCCCCGAAGTTCAGCGAGGAGACCATCACCCAGGCCAACGCCGCGGTTTCCCGGGCGACGACGATCCTGACCCGCGAGTACATCGAGGCCGAAGGCAAGACCGCCTATGTCAAACCCGAACTCTGTTCGGCCTGCGGCCTCTGCGAAGAGAACTGCCCCTTCGGGGCCATCAGCGTCAACCCCGAGGTCGGCCATGCCGAGGTCAACGCGGTTCTCTGCAAAGGCTGCGGCGTCTGCACCGCCTCCTGCCGGATGAACGCGGTCGATCTCAACGGCTTCAGCAATCAGCAGGTGATGGCCCAGATATTGGCCTTCTAGTCAAGGCGACGCCACGAGAACTTCACTTGGCTTCGTTCCCGGCCGGCTTCGTCACTGCGGCGTACTTTGTGTGTACGCCTCATTCCATAAGCCGGTCGGCGCCTCGCATCTGAAGCCCTCGCGACGCCGCGGTAGAGCGTATTTGATTTTGCTTACTGAAACGGAAATAATCCCGGACTGGTTTCAGCCGGAAAAATAATCACGGAGAAAAAGAGATGTCAGCAGAAGTCGCTGAAAAACAAAAAACAACCGCTACCGATTGGGAGCCGAAAATCGTGGCCCTGGTCTGCAACTGGTGCACCTATGCCGGGGCCGATCTCGCCGGCATCAGCCGCCTGCAGTATCCGCCCAACGTCCGTCTGATCCGTCTGCCCTGTTCCGGTCGCATCAATCCCTTCTACATCGTCAAGGCCCTGCAGCACGGGGCCGACGGGGTCCTGGTCTCCGGCTGCCACCCGGGCGAGTGCCACTATATCAGCGGCAACCTCTCGGCCCGGCGCAAGTTCGCCTTCCTGGAAAACTTCCTCAACTATATCGGCATCGAGAAGGACCGCACGATATTCACCTGGATCTCGGCCTCGGAAGGAGACAAGTTCGCCCGGGTCATCGAGGAGGTCACGGCCCGGGTCAAGGCCCTGGGTCCGGCCGAGAAACTGGTCAAGAAGCTTTCCTGAAAAGTTAACTTAAAATATGAGAATATTCTGAAAAATGCCTAATAACATTGAACAAAAGATAAGAGACGAGGCCCGACGCCTGCTTACGGAAAAGGTTGTCGACGTGGTCGTCGGTTATGAAGAGGGGACTCTGCCCCTGCTGGCCGCGCCCTGCTTCATCACGGCTCCCGAAGAGGTCGACCGCCTGATTTTCGACGCCTCCTGCAAGCAGAACCTGGCCGGCTACGTCCACGCCCTGATCATCGAGCATCGCAAGTCCCAGGCCCGGGTCAAACCCGAGGACAAGACCGAAAAAACGGTCGCCGTCATCGCCCGCGGCTGCACCAGCCGCTCGATCGTCATCCATCTGCAGGAACGCCAGTACGAACGGGAGAACGTCGTCATCATCGGGGTTCCCTGTCAAGGCTACATCGATAAGAACAAGCTTTCCGACAAGGCCTCCGGCAAGGAGATCCTGGCCGGGAAGCTGGACGGCGACCAGGTGGTTATCGAAACCGCGGCCGGCGAGAGCCGTTTCCCGCTGGAAGAGGTCCTGGCCGGCAGCTGCCTGACCTGCGCCTGGCCCAATCCCGTGATCTCCGATTTCATGGCCGGTGAAGAGGTCGCCCCCCGGACGACCGAGGATGAATTCGCCCTGGTGGAACGCTTCGCCGCCCAGGATGAAAACCAGCGCTGGGCCTATTTCGAGGCCGAGATGAACAAGTGCATGCGCTGTTACGCCTGCCGCAACGTCTGCCCCTCGTGCTACTGTCCGACCTGCTTCGCCGATCAGAGCCAGCCCGAATGGGTCGGGGCCGGAATCAATCCTTCCGACAATCAGGTCTTCCAGATCATGCGGATGTTCCACATGGCCGGCCGCTGCGTCGACTGCGGCTCCTGTGTCGAGGTCTGCGCCGAAGGAGTCGACCTGAGAACCTTCCTCAAGAAACTCGATTACGACGATCTCAAGCTCTACGATCACCGGGCCGGAGTCGACCTGGAAAAACCCTCCCCCCTGGCCAGTTTCCGGGAGGACGATCCCGAAGAGTTCATTCTTGAGCCCTAAATCGAGTCGATGGAGATAACATGAAAAGTTTTTTAGATGAGGTCAACCGCCGGGTCAACGGCGTCCTGCTGCAGAACTGCTTCCACTGCTACAAGTGCAGTTCCGGCTGCCCGATGGCGGATGCCATGGAGTACAACTCCAACCAGATGATTCGCATGGCCCAGCTGGGACAAAAGGAGAAACTGCTCAAAAGCTCCGCCATCTGGCTCTGCGTCTCCTGCGAAACCTGCGTTACCCGCTGTCCCAACAATGTCGATATTCCCCGCATGATCGATGTCTTCCGGGAGATGGCTCTCGAGGAAGGCTACCCCCCGGCCGAAAAGGGAGTGATCGCCTTCCACGAATCCTTCCTCAACACGGTCAAGCTCAACGGCCGGATCAACGAACCGATCATGATCGCGTCCTACAAGCTGAAAACGGGCAGCTACTTCCAGGACCTGGTCGTCGGCCTGAAAATGCTGCTCAAAGGGAAACTCTCCCTTTTCTCTCCCCGGACCCGCAACCGCACCAGCGTGCGGCGGATCTTTCGGCGCACATCAAGATCGTAAGCAATACACAAGGAGGCTCAACTTTTGCGATATTCATACTATCCCGGCTGCTCGCTGCACTCTACCGGCAAGGAGTATGGACTTTCCGTCGAGGTCGTCTGCCAGGCTCTGGGAATTGAACTGAAAGAGCTTTTCGACTGGTCCTGCTGCGGCGCGACCTCGGCCCACAGCACCAACTTCAAGCTCTCGGTCGCCCTGCCGGCCCGCAACCTGGTCAAGGCCGAGCAGCAGGGGCTCGATGTCATGATTCCCTGCGCCGCCTGCTTCAACCGTTTCAAGAGCGCCCAGTACCATCTGGCCGCCGATCCCGACCTGCAGAAGGAGATCAGCGAAACTCTGGCCACGCCCTACCGGGGCGGGGTCGCGGTGCGCAGCCCGATCGATATCTTCCACCGTGATTTCGGCCTCGAAAACCTGGCCGCCCGGGTCAGCAGGAAGCTCGAGGGTCTGAAACCGGTATCCTACTACGGCTGTCTCTGGCTGCGGCCGGCCGAGGTCTGCAATTTCGAAGATCCCGAAAACCCGGTCATGCTCGACGAGATCGTCGACAGCCTCGGCGCCGAAAGCCGGAAATGGTCGTTCAAAACCGATTGCTGCGGCGGCAGCCTGACGATCAGCCGGACCGAGCTGGTTGAAAACATGGTCGGCCGCCTGATGCGCATGGCCCGCGAGGCGGGCGCCAACTGCATCGTCACCGCCTGCCCCCTGTGCATGGCCAATCTCGACATGCGGGCCCGGCCCGAGGAGGAACTGCCGGTATTCTACTTTACCGAGCTGATGGCCCTGGCCATGGGCCTGGAGGAAGCGAAAGGGTGGTTCAAGCTCCACTGCATCGATCCCCGGCCCCTGCTCAATTCTTTGGACTTGTTATAAAACGGGTTGATAAATGAAGGCAAAACTGATTGATAAAACGGCCCTCGCGGGTGTGGTTGGCGGCCTGGCCGCGAAAATGCCGGTTTACGCCCCGGTCCGGGACGGGCGCCGGGTCTACTTCCGGTTCCTGGCCGCAGAAGACGAGGCCTGCCTCGACTACGGCAACTCCGACAACGCCCCGAAAAACCTCTTTTTCCCGCACACCGAAACCCTGATGCGCTTCACCCGGACCGCCCGGGGCCATGAGCTGGTGGAGGATGAGGCCGCAAACCAGGACCAGGAGATGGTCCTCTTCGGGGTCCGGCCCTGCGACGTCCGCAGCTTCACCCTGCTCGATTACGTCTTCGACCAGGAAAAGTATACCGATCCCTACTATGTCGAGCGGCGCAAACGCACCGTCATCGTCGCCCTGGCCTGCCTCCAGCCGCCCGCCTCGACCTGTTTCTGCACCTCGGTCGGCGGGCATCCGGCCCAGGCCGACGGCGCCGACATCATGATCACCGAAGTAGGGGAGCAGTACCTGGTCGAATTCCTCAGCGAGAAGGGGGAGAAGCTGGCCGAATTCTTCGGCCAGCTGCCCGAGGCCGACGCCAAGACCCTGGCCCGCAAGGAGGAACTCGTCGAGAACGCGGTCGCGGCCATCAAAACCGAGATCCCGGGCGCCATGATCAAGGACTGGCTCGACAAGAACTTCGAGCATCCTTTCTGGGACCAGATCCACCAGAGCTGTCTCGGCTGCGGCACCTGCACCTACCTCTGCCCGACCTGTCACTGTTTCGACATCCGCGACGAACTCGAGGGCGACCAGGGCATCCGGCTGCGGACCTGGGATACCTGCATGTACGCGCTCTATACCCAGGAGACCTCGGGCCACAACCCCCGGCCGAGCCAGAAACAGCGCTGGCGCCAGCGCCTGATGCACAAGTTCAAGTATTTCGTCGATAACTTCCGGGAGATCTCCTGCGTCGGCTGCGGCCGCTGCGTCATCAACTGCCCGGTCAACATCGATATTCGCAAACTGGTCAGCGACATCGGCAGGCTGATGGAAGCTGAAGAAGAGAGTAATGGGTAAATCATGCTGAACAATCCCTATATTCCCGCTCCGGTCGAGATCGTCAAGATCATCACCGAAGTCGATACCAAGGATATCAAGACCTTCCGTTTCCGTTTCCTGAAACCCGAGGACCAGGAGGCCTTCGCCTACCTGCCCGGCCAGTTCGCCGAGCTTTCGATCTTCGGCAAGGGCGAATCGCCGATCGGCATCGCCTCTTCCCCGACCGATCCCGACTATGTCGAGTTCACGGTCCAGAAGGCCGGGGTCGTAACCAGCGAACTCCACAGCATGGAGGAGGGCGAGGTCATGGGTCTGCGCGGCCCCCTGGGCAACTCCTGGCCGCTCGACTACCTCAAGGGCAAGAACGTCGTCCTGGTCGGCGGCGGTTTCGCCTTCACCACCATCCGCTCGCTGATCAAGTACATGCTCGACGACCGCCACCGGGCCGACTACGGCAAGATCACCGCGGTCTACGGCGCCCGCAACCCCGGCCTGCTGCTCTACCGCGACGAACTCAAGGAGTGGGAGAAACGCGACGACATCGAGATGTTCGTAACCGTCGACAAGGGCGATGAGAACTGGCAGGGCCGCGAGGGCTTCGTCCCCACCGTCTGCCAAGAGGTCGGCCCCGACGCCGACAACGCCGTCGCCCTGATCTGCGGCCCCCCGATCATGATCCGCTTCACCCTCCCGGTCTTCTACGAACTCGGCTTTTCCAAGGAGAACATCTACACCTCCCTCGAAATGCGGATGAAATGCGGCATCGGCAAATGCGGCCGCTGCAACGTCGGCAGCAAATACGTCTGCAAAGACGGCCCGGTCTTCTCCCTGGCCGAACTCGACCAGCTGACCCCGGAGTATTGACCCAAAAACCCACCCAATCATTACCGCCAAATAAAAAAGCCGGCCCCGCCAGGGACCGGCTTTTTTGTTGCCCTCCAGACAACCGACGCGAACCAAAACCACCTCATACTGTCCCACCGACATCACCCAAAATACCTATATTTGACAAAATATCATCCAAACTGATAAGGATATAAGAACCGGAAGGGAAAATCGTTTTCAGTCCACATTTTTCCTTTTTTAATTTCAGATTATCAGGTCAAAATTGCCTGATCAACGGGCCGGGCTGTAAACTCACCATTGTCATCAGGCGCGGAGCGCCAGATAACAATGGCTCGAGCAGACATCCTCACCCTGATAATCGGCTAGCGCCATTATCAGGACTGCGGTGATGCTCAGCCCGGCCCGTTATCTTAATAAGGATTACCTATGGGAAAAGAGATAAAGTTTCGGATTAAATATCAAGGTGGTGATGC
>JAADEO010000034.1 GCA_013153415.1 Deltaproteobacteria bacterium | reverse complement strand
TTGCGATAGGCTTTGCGAAAAGGTTCGATATCGACCTTTTTGCGCCCCTTGATCTTGATGTACCCCTTCTTGATGTCGAGATTTTTTTTCGCCACCCCGAGCTTGTCGGCCACGACCTCAAGGATCTGGGCCTTGACATTTTCGGCCGCATCCTTTGTAGCATGACCCGACATCAGGGTCTGGCGCGAGGAGTAGGCCCCGAGATCGACCGAATAGTCGGTATCGCCGGCATCGACCCGGACATCGGACAGGGGAATCCCCAGGGTTTCGGCGGCGATCATCGCCACCATGGTCTCGGCGCCCTGGCCGATCTCGGCGATGCCACTGCGCACGATCACGGTGCCACCGTCCTCGGCGACCTTGATCTCGACCGTCGAATGGAAGGTGTCGGAGCGATAAATGGGATAACCGGCCCCGGAGACGAAAAAACCGCAGGCCATGCCGATTCCCTTGCCGTCCGGCAGTTTGCCCTTCTTCTTTCTCCAGGACGAACCCTTCTTGACCGCGGCGACGCACTCCTTCATGCCCAGCGAGGACATGTTGAGATCGTTGCAGGTCGTATCTCCGGTCTCCATCATGTTCTTCAACCTGAGCTCGATCGGATCGATGCCAAGCTCTTCGGCGATGATGTCGAGCTGCTGTTCGAAACAGGCCCGGGCCGCGACCCCGCCGTGGCCGCGCTGAGCCCCGCAGGCGGGTTTGTTGGTGTAGACCCGCAAACCGTCATACTTCATATTGGGCAGGCGGTAGGGAGCCCCGAGCAGGGAACCGGCGTAGTAGACCGTGGCGATGCCGAAAGAGCTGTAGGCGCCGCCGTCGAGCCGGCAGTTGTGGGACAGGGCCATGATCGTGCCGTCCTTCTTGAAACCGGTCGTCATCTCGTGAAAGAACTGATGCCGGGCCCGGGAGTGGAGAAAGACCTGCTCGCGGGAATAGGTGATCTTGACCGGCCGGCCGGTCTTGATGGCCAGGAAACAGGCGCTCATCTCGAGCGGCGTGGCCTCGCACTTGGGCCCGAAACCACCGCCGACGCAGGGACGCACCACCCGCACCCGGCCGATCGGGATCCCGGTGACCATGGCCACCGTGCGCTGGACGTAGTGGGAGACCTGAGTCGAGGTGTAGAGAGTCAGACGACCGTCATGATCATATTCGGCGATGCAGGAGTGAGGCTCGATGAAACCGCCATCCTGGCGTTTATTGGTCAGGGTATGGGTATGGATGAAATCGCACTCTTTGAAAGCGGCCGCGACATCGCCGAACTCCTGGTGGACCTCGGCGCTGATATTGCCGGGATAGTCGTCATGGAGCTGCGGCGCGCCCTCGGCCAGGGCCTCCGCGATGGTCAGCACTGCCGGCAGCTCCTCGTACTCGACCCTTATCAGTTCGAGCGCCTCGTGGGCCGTAGCGGCGTCGACCGCGGCCACGGCGGCGATCTCATCGCCGACATAGCGCACCTTCTCGTGAGCGAAAAGGGTTTCATCATATCGGGCCGGCGAGACCCCGTAACGGGTAAGTCCGACATCTTCCGCGGTAATCACCGCCTTGACTCCGGGCAGGCGCCGGGCCCGGGAAGTATCGATACTGACAATCCGGGCATGAGCGTATGGACTCTGCAGAATGGCTCCGTAGAGCTGGCCGGGCCGTTTGAGGTCAGCGGCATATTGAGCCTGGCCGGTCGCCTTGATGAAAGCGTCGACCCGCGGCGCCCGGGTATTCAAAACATCGAAATCTCTCTTTTTCATGACTTCTCCTCCGGGCTGGAATGATCTTTGGCGGCATGACTGATAGCCTCGACTATCTTCTGGTAGCCGGTGCAACGGCAGAGATTGCCGGAGATCGCGGTACGGATATCGAGCTCGGTGGGATCGGGATTGTCATCGAGCAGAGCCTTGGCCGAAAGGATCATGCCGGGAGTGCAGAATCCGCACTGAATGGCCCCCTTTTCGATGAAGGCGTTTTGCAGGGGATGGAGCCGGTCGCCGTCGGCCAGGCCTTCGATGGTCGTTATTTTGCGGCCGTCGACCTGGGCGGCCAGGACCAGACAGGAGTTGACCGGTTCATCATCGAGCAGCACCGTGCAGGCTCCGCAGTCGCCCTCGCCGCAGCCATACTTGGTTCCGGTCAGGCCGAGATCCTCGCGCAACATCCCGACCAGAGTCTGGTTCGGGGCGACCAGCACCTCGGTAGTGGCTCCGTTCAGCTGAAAAGTTATATGACATTTTTTCATAAGTTCCATTCTCCTTGGTAAACTACGCGGTGGCAGCGGCAAAAGCTCTCTGCAAAGCCCGCTTCGTCAAGGTTTCAACCATCAATCGGCTGTATTCGGCCGAAGTCCTGAGACCCCGGGGCCGGGCTTCACCGGCAGCGATTTTGGCGGCGGCAGCAAAATTTTTCGCCGTTGCTTTTTTGCCGATCAGACTGTCAGCCGCCTCCCCGGCCAGCATCGGGGTTGGAGCCACGGCTCCGAGAGCGATACGGGCACCCGCAATGGTTTTACCATCGCCATCGAGACTGACGACTGCGGCGACACTGACAATCGAACGCTCCAAAGCCTTACGGACCCCCAGTTTCTCGAAGGCTCCGCCACTGCCTTCCGGTAGATTAGGAATGAATATTTCACTCATAATTTCATCCGGTTGCATCACCTGTTCACCCGGAGCAACAAAAAAGTCCTCCAGATCAACAACCCGTTCGCTGCCAACCCGATTGAGAACGACGGCCGCCTGCAAAGCCAGCAGCGGCGGTGCCAGATCGGCCGCCGGCATCGCTGAAACCAGGTTGCCGCCGATCGTCGCCCGGTTGCGAATCAAGGGAGAGCCGACCTGGGCAGCAGCTTCGGACAATACCTGCTCGGCCGTTCCCAGCCAGCTTTCTGCCAGTTCGGCAGCGGTTATCCGGGCCCCGATGGTCAACCCGGCGGAAAATCCCGCCATCTCCTTGAGTTCTTCGAGCCGCTCCAAAGACACCACCCGGCTGGGAGCGAGCCAGCCCTTCTGCAGAGTGATCAGCAGATCGGTCCCACCCGCCAACAAGGCGGCCCGGTCACCGTAGCAGGCCTTGATCTCGCAGGCCTCCTGCAGATCGGACGGAGCCTCATAATCAAATTTCGGTAAATTCATCTATTCTCTCCCTATGGTCGACACAAATTGAAAAAACACTCCTCATGAGTTTTCCGGCGCCTCGCACCTGAATTTGCTACCGTGCCAACCCGTTTTTTTGATTTTTGCCTTGTTACCAGTTTCAGGAGCTCATACCCCAATGAGCAATAAGCCCGTATCATCTGATTTTTTTCAGACAATCTTAACATCAATTCCGAATTGATGGAGCCAGTTTCTCAAGATGGCTGCATTCTCTTCGACCCGGTGCCACCGGGCTTCGAGCCCGCCGCTGGCGTCGCTGGGCCGGCATTCGAAGTAGCGCCAGCCCTTGTACCCCCCAAAAGGAGTACCGTCATCAGGCTGGTTGAGGGCCTTGACTCCACGGGCCAGTTTGAGATCGACCGGCACCACGACATGATATTCCGAGCCGTCCGGGGCGAAACCGAGATAACCGAGGTTGCCGCAGTCATCGGCCAGCGTAGCCCGAAAGATATCACTCTTTTCGACCAGCAGACAGGACGAACCCGTTGCTTCAGACGGGCAGGACATCGATCAGGTTCTCCACCACCTTGTCAGCGAAAGCCTTGTCCTCGAGATTGAGATCGAAGGTCATGATTTCGACCCGGGGATTGGTTATCTTCTCCTTGAGACGTTCAATGAAAAGCCTGTCGGTCTCGGGCTCGTAGATCGGAGATTCGGGCCCATCGATAGAGCTCCAGCCTTTGAGCGGCAGCAGCACCCGGACCGGACCCTTGGCCTGGTTGAGCTTGCGGGCGAACTCGTCGGCGACCCGCTCGATCTCCTCGCCGTTGAGTCTCAGGAAGGTTCTGAGCTTGTCGAGGTCGAATTTCTTGCGCTGGTGATAATCGGGTTTGTAACGCGACTTGCGTGGACTCATGAGATTGACACCGCTCGGGGTGATGACCTGGGGGATCCCGATCCGGCCAGCCGCCTCGAGTCGCTCGGGCCCGGCTGAACGCATGCCTTCCATCAGGTGCTCGCCGACCCCTCCCGGGGCGAGATCGATGACGGCATCGAAAAGCCCTTTGGCGATCATCTCCTCCATGGCCTTATCGCAGACCCCGGCGGCGGAGAATCCGATGACATCATAGCCTTCGCTTTCAAGACGGTGACGCACAGCCGAGGCGCAGCCTTCGCAGATGCCGAACTGGGACATGGCGATCGATTTCCGGCCCTCGGCCCGCACACGTTCGGCATCGAGCAGTCCGATACCGGCCATTCCGGCCAAAGCCCCGGCGGCCCGGTCGAGCACACTTTTCAACAGCGGCGAAAGACCAGCGATCTCGATGACCGAATGAAAAAGCATGATATCGCCGGTGCCGATATAGCGGGTCGCGAGCCCCGGCAGGGCCGCGGTCGCCGAAACCATCAGTTTGGGCAGACCGAAAGGCAGGGCCCGCATGACATCGGTGGCCATCAGCGAACCGGTGGAGCCACCGAGTCCGACGACTCCCCCGATTCTGCCCTCGACCAGAAGTTCTTCAGCCAGCTTGACCGCGCCTTTGATCATCGTCGCGGTGATCTTGGCCCGCTCCCGGGAACGGTTGATCTCTTCGATGGTGCTGCCCCCGGCCTCGGCCACCCGGGCAGCACTGATATCGGCATCCGGGTAGTCGTGCGCCGCCATCGAGATATCCATGACCAGGGCCCGGACTCCGGGCCGCCGGTCGATCGCGTCCTTGAGATAGAGGCTTTCGGGCCGCTTGGTATCGAGGGTGGCGATCAGAAGAATGCATTTATCCATATTTAGGCCCCGGCCTCGTTTTTGAGCTTTTCAGCAATCATCTCTTTCAGGGTATTCTTGTTGACCTTGCCGGAATCGCCGACCGTGGGGAAAGCGTCGATGATCTCGAGCCTCTCCGGCAGTTTGTAACGGGCGATCTGCTTATCCTTGAGGAAATCTACCATTTCCTGAAAGGAAAGGGAACAACCTTTCTTCAAAATTGCGAAAGCGCAGGCCTTTTCACCGAATTCGGGATCGGGCATGGCGACAACGGCGACATTGGCAACCGAGGGATGCTCATTCAAAAGACCCTCGATCTCGGCCGGATAGATATTCTGACCGCCGCGGATGATCATATCTTTTTTGCGGCCCATGATCCAGAGGCAGCCGCGATCGTACTTGACGAGATCGCCGGTCGTCGTCCAGCCGTCCTCGCGGAAAACCGTCAGCGTGGTCTCGAGATCGCGGAAATAACCGGCCGGAGCGTGGGGACCACGGAACCAGAGGGCCCCGGCTTCGCCGTCGGGAACCTCGTTGCCGTCGTCATCGAGCAGCCGGACGACGTTTCCGGGCAGTGGCCGGCCCACGGTCCGCCGTCTGAGATCGACCGGGTCGGTGACCTTGCAGCCCGAAACCGAGCCCACGTCCTGGGTACCGAGATCGCTGGTGATGGCGCCGCCGAGCCGGCCTTCGGCCTCCTCGGCGAGCTGCGGCGAGAGATAGCCGCCAGCCGAGCGGATGAAACGCAGGCTGGAAAGGTCATAACTCTCCACATCTTTCTCCAGCATCCGCACCAGATGGGTCGGAACCACGCCGATCGCCGTGCACTGTTCGTCCTGGATGGTTTTCAAAGCGAGTTCGGGGTCGAAATCCTCGAGCAGAACCACCTTGGCTCCGACCAGGGGCGCGGCGAAATAGGTCAGGGTGCCGCCGGCCCCGCCGGCATGCGGCGCGATCGCGAAGGTGACATCGTCGCTGGTCAGATCCCAGAGATCGACCCGGGCTTTCGAAGTACAGAGCCGCGAGGCGATCGGCCATTCGACGAGCTTGGGGATTCCGGTGGTGCCGGTGGTCGAGGTCAGGAGACAGACATTGCGGCAGGGGTCGAAACGCCGGGCGCGGTAATCTTCATCGGCCAGCACCGGCTCCTCGCGGGCGGCCCGGATCAGGGAGTAGACATCATCTCCGAGTCCTTCCGGCAGTTCCTCATCGAGAAGATAGAAATGCTTGATGCATTTATGCTTTTCGTTGAGCCCGCGAAACATCTTGAGATAGTTGAAGCCGCGATATTCGAAAGGACAGACCACGGCCTCGGCCTGGGTCCGCTCGAGCATGTAGTCGAGCTCTTTTTCCCGAAGATAGGGATAGGCGACCAGAGCCACGAGCCCGGCCCTTTCGGCCGCGATCCGGGCCAGGAAACCGAAAGCGGTATTCGGCACCTGAATGATGATCCGGGCGTGCTGCGGTACCCCGCGGTTGATCAGGTGGGCGGCAATGGAGTTGACCAACGGCAGAGCCGCGCCCCAGGTGATCCGGTACTTCGAATCGACCAAAGCCTCCTGGTCGCCGAGATTGAGGGCGTTTTTTTCCCAGAAATCATAAAAAGTCTCTTCCGTCCAGTATCCATCCTGCAAAAACTCGGAGATCATCTCATCGGTGTACCTGATTACTCGCATCTTTTCCTCGCTCCAATCGTTAGTCTACTAAATTACTTGGTTAAATATTTTCGCCAAAAAAAGGATGACAGCCGCTCCAACCGGTCGGGAGGCGATATCCACCTCTTCCGGAGTGTAAAGCGCAGACAGCCATCATCCCGATTTTCAGAGCTCGCGGGGCGGGATCGAAGAGATCGCGATCCCGCCCGGACGCTCACCTAGAAGCAATAAACGAAGTTGAACCAGACATTCTGCCCTTCGGTCTTGTTCTTGGCATCGAACTCGAACTGGGTCCTCAAAGTGAAGAACATGTTCTTGTAGTTGTACCAGAGACCGGGACCGGCGGCGTAGACGCGACTGTGATTGCCTTCGTCCTCTTTCAGCAGCGCTTTAACCGGCGGCGGCACACTGCCGTCGATATCGTAATCGTCATCAGTGGTCTGCCAGTAGCAGTAACCACTCAGACCGAGCCGGAAACTCTTGCTGAAACCGTAGGAAACCGAATAGTCGAAATGGAACTCGTCGCCGGGCGTCCGGTCGACATTGAAACCGTAGACCGTCGGGCTGTCATCCTGCTTGGTGTTGAAATCGTACATGAATTTGAGTGAAAATTCCCAGGACGGAGTCGGCATATAGGTAACCGCGAAAACCGGCTCGAAGGTCCAGAAGTTGTGCCCGACACCAGCCATGTTGCCCTTGTCATCCCCGGTCGGGATGTAGATATCGGGCAGGGAGAAAACGGTGTGCAGTTTACCCTCCAGAAAATGGTGGGCCAGGATGAAAGGACTGTAGATGATATAGGGAACATCGGTATCATCGTAACTGTCTTTATGCTTCGGGCCGGCCGGAACCCCGCTCTTGAAATCGAGACTGACATCGAGAATAGGGAGAAAGACATGCTGACCATAGCTGCCTCCCAGGATCTCCTTCTTGCTGATCCAGATGAAACGCATGACCTCGGCCCAGACCGTGACGTCATCGAATGCGTCGATGTTGTCGCCGTGATCGTCCTTGAGGTCGCTGGCATGATAGTAGTACATGTAGTTCTTGAAATAGAACCCCGGCGGCGGTGCCGCCCCGACCATAAAAGATTCTGCACCATTGGGATAGCTCTGCCCGCCACCGGCCCAGACGCCCGATGCACACATCAGCAACGCCGCCGTCAGCAGCAGGATCGAACCCAGATACCTCATTCCTGACCTTAACTTCATCTCCCACCTCCTGGTAATCAAACGGTTGAAATCAATGACTCCGCAAAAAACTCCTTTTCTCACCAAGTCATCCGCTCCAACGATTAAAAAGAGAGTGCCCGATACCGAAGTTATCCAGCACCTTGCCTACCGTCTGGTTGATAATATCATCAATGGTTTCCGGTTTATGATAAAATGAGGGCATCGGCGGCAGCAGGGTGGCGCCGTAACGGGTCACCCGGGTCATCAGCTCAAGATGCCCCAGATGCAGTGGCGTTTCCCGCAGAACGATGATCAGCTTACGCCGCTCCTTGAGACAGACGTCGGCTGCCCGCACCAAAAGATTGTCATTGTAAGAATTCGCGATCCCCGATAACGATTTGATCGAACAGGGAGCGACAATCATCCCCTCGGTCAGGAAAGAGCCACTCGAAATCGCCGCTCCGAGATTCTTTATGGGATGAACGACATCGGCCATCGCCAGCACCCTCTCCGGCTCAATCCCGTTTTCATGCAGGATGATCTCCTTGGCGATATCCGAGATTACGAGATGGGTTTCGATATCAGCATATTCCCGCAGGACCTCGAGCAGACGCACGCCATAAATGGTTCCCGAAGCCCCGGAAATTCCGATTATTATCTTTCTTTTTTGCATGTATATGTAAACCTTAGCCCAATCGGCCCAATTTCAGGATAATACTCTCACTCAATTTCCGCCAGAGCCGCTTCAAAATCTCCAGTTGTTCCGCTTCAAGGCCGTCGTAATGCACCCCCCCGACAACCACCAGGTTGCGACCGGTGGCCGCGGCTACCTGTTCACCGATCTCTTTGACCAGGATATCCTCTTTATGGCCCAACACCGTCAGAACCGAGGAGGTGGCACTGTTTTTTTCCGGGTCTTCGAGACTGGGACGGGGAATGGCGAGACTGACGGCTCCAACATGATCATACCCCCCGTACACCACGATTACCACATCACCACTGTCGAGCAGATGCAATATGGCGCCGACCGATAAACCATCTTCGGAACCGCTGGTAACTGTCTCAGTCGTCTGCATAGCTGTTTTTTTCGGTCGGCGGGAAGCGGATACCACACCCGCCCCCGCCGACCTGGTCAGGAGCTTTTATTGCTTTGCGGCTCAGATACCGTAACTATCCCAGTTTTCGCGGACCTTCTTCTCCATTTCCGGATCGAGGAAGATCTCCTGGGGCTTGCGGTCCCACTCGTACGGGGTGCAGGCGTCGATGATGATCCGGGAGACGATCTCGCGCTCGGAGTGATGCAGGGCCGGATCGAGCGGGGTCGAACGACCGCGCTTGATGATCTGGGTGTCGCGCTTGGGATCGTAGCGTACCGACATCGCCCACATCACCTTGTTCCAGTCGTCAGCCGGAATATCCTCGTCGACGACGATCACGCCCTTCATACCGTAATGACCGGTGGTCGAACCGTAAACCGCATCGGCGACATGATTGGGATGACCGGGATACATCTGCTTGACCGAGACGATGGCCCAGAAACGACCGGTCGACGAGGCTGGGATATAGACCGACTGGATGCCGGGCACCCGGGCGGTTTCGAGGTCGGTCCACAGGGTCGCGGTCCGGTTCAGCGACTGGATCATATGGGTGTCGGTAATCGGCTTGCCGACCGTGGTCGACCAGAGAATATAGTCGTTGCGATGGTAGATGCGCTGAACATCGAGCCAGGGCTTGGGCCACTCGTCGCTCTTCTTGCCGGAGTAGTAGCCGGTATATTCACCGAACGGCCCTTCCTGACGCCAGGCATCAGGATTGGGGTCGACCTCGCCCTCGAGGACGATCTCGGCGTTGGCCATGAAAGGCAGGCCGGTATATTCGCTGTTGATGATCTCGATCGGCTCACCGCGCAGGGCGCCCATGATCTCGTACTCGCTGGTTTCGGCTGAAACCAGGGTCGAACCGGTGAGAAAGCCCAGGGGATCGCCGCCGATCACCAGCATGGCCGGCATTTTCTTGCCCATCTTCTCGTATTTCTTCATCATGAAATCGGCATGTTTGCCCTTGATGATCTGGATACCGGCGCTCTTTTCATCGAGAATCTGCATCCGGTAGGTACCGAGATTGACCCAGCCGGTTTCGGGATCCTTGGTGATCAGGGTCGCGGCGGTACCGATAAAGCGTCCGCCATCCTGGGGATACATCTGCGGTACCGGAAAATCGAAGAGATTGACATCCTTGCGTTCGATGACATTCTCCAGAATCGGACCGTCCTTGACCTCGACCGGAGGAATCAGCTGCTTGATCGCCAACTGCATCCACTGGCGCGACATCTCGCACATCGAGGTGCCGATCGGCATCCCCAGGGCGATAGCGAAATTCTCTTTGGTCGAATAGGCCCCGGTCAGAACCGCATTCTTGTAGCCCTTGACATTTTCGAAGAGCAGGGCGCCGCCGTCTTTTTCCTCGTTGATCTTGGAGATATGGGACAACTCCAGGTTCCAGTCAACCTCTTTTTTGACTCTCTTCAATTTACCCGCTGCTTCGCACTTGCTGATAAATTCCCTTAAATCCATGCTTTTACCTCTTTTTGAATTCTCTGGTTAAGTTACGCGCCGCCGCGGCCTA
>JAADEO010000194.1 GCA_013153415.1 Deltaproteobacteria bacterium | reverse complement strand
GGAATTTGTCCTGGTCGGTATCGTTGTCCTCCTGGACGGTCGATTTCATGGTCTGGAAGATTTCCTCGATACCGTGTCCCTGGACGTCGGTTTCCGTATCCTCCATGGCCGCGGGAGCAATTGTGCTCTCATCGATCAGGATGTCACTGCCGAGTTCAGCGCCGAGATCGAAAAAGGAGTCATCGTCGGCGCCGTTGTCGGCCAGGGAGGCCGGTCTTTCCTCAGGGACCTTCTCCCGGGTGACGATGATATCGGAGTAGATGCTTTTGGCGCTCTCCTGGTAATCGGGAAAGAGCTCTTTCAACATCAGCCGGTAAGGCTCTTTTTCCGGAGCGATGCTGATGATGGTTTCGAGTACCTCCAGCGCCTTGCTGGTCTGGCCGCTCTCCTGAAAATATTCAAAGACCTTGAGATAGTGGATGACAGCGTCAGCGAAGAATTTTTTCTGGCGATATATCCGGGCCAGTTCGAGGTTGGCCTCCTGGTGGCCGCTCTCCTCGTTGAGGATTTTCTTATAGGTGGCGATGGCCAGAGGGATGAAATCGTTTTCCTGGTAGAGACGGGCGCTTTTGAGGTACTCTTCCAGGGCTTTTTCCTGTTCTCCGCGAACCTGGTAAAGATCCGCCAGCTTGAGGCGCAGGCGAAAATTGCCGGGGTTGCTGCGGATCTGTTCTTCGAGATCCTCGATCAGCTGGTCGGAAACGTCTACTGTTTTTTTCCGCGACCGGGTGAAAGCTTTTTTCAGCCGGGATAGAAAACCTGATTTCTTAGTCAATTTGATAACTTTGTCGCAATATCAGTTGGCAGAAACCCGTTATCGCTCGAACTCGGCATGAGCCGGGAACGGGAGTTTGAAGGTGTCATGTCAGGGCAACTCGCCGTTCTCCGAAGCCCCTCCTGCGAATCTACCCCAATAACCCAAATATAACAAGGTTTTTTCAGGGCTCATGAAGAGTTGGCAAGGCTTTATAAAAATCCAATTATTTGAGGGACTTAATATACTTTTTGACTTTTGTCAATTGTTTTGCTAAGGCTGACTTTCGTTCCCGGACTCGGGGAAAAGTTGGTCCAGACAGCGCAGGAGCATCATGGCGGCAGCGGACAAGTTAAAACCCTCGTCTCTGGTCTTGGGGGATGGTTTCGGAATCTTCGCTCCCGCCAGTCCTGTACGTTCCGAATATGTCGAACGGGGCCGCAAATGGCTGCAGGAAGCCGGTTTTCGCAGCCGCACCGGCAATTACCTGTTTGAGCGCCGTTACCATGTCGCCGGTTCGCTGGCAGAGCGCCGGGCTGATTTCGAAGATCTGCTGACCGACGACAGTGTCAAAGCACTGGTCGCGGCCCGAGGCGGTTACGGTTGTCTGCCTCTGTTGGAGAGTCTCGATTACGGTCTGGTCGGCCGTCATCCCAAGATCATTCTCGGTTTCAGCGATGTTACGGCCCTGCAACTTGCCTTCTGGCACAAAATCCGCCTGGTAACCTTCTCCGGGCCGATGCTGGCCATGGCTATGGCCCGTTCCGGGAGTGTCAATGATGAACTCCTTTGGGCGTTGCTCAAGGGCGGCGAGCTATCCTTGATCAACACCCTGTGTTCCCGTTATCTGCAGGATTCCGAAATAGAATTTATCCGCCCCGGAGATTTTTCCGGGGAGGCTCTCGGTGGTACCCTGACAATTTTGTCAAGTCTGGTTGGAACTCCTTATATGCCCGATTTTACAGGTAAAATTATCTTTGTTGAAGACTGTGGCGAGCCCCTCTATCGGATTGATCGGGCTTTGACCCAGCTTCGTTTAGCGGGTGTTTTCAAAGCTCCGGCAGCCGTGGTCTGCGGTGACTTCAGCAATCCGCGTCCGGGTGAAGTCGGGATGCTGCCCGCATTCTTTCGGGAGTTCTTCGCTGCAGACGATTTCCCCGTAGTGCTCAATTTCAGATACGGCCACTGTCCGCAAAGTTTCATTCTGCCGCAGGGGGTGCATATGCAATTTGCCTGCCAGAGCCGGGAAATTGTTATGACGGAGAGTGCGGTGGCGAGACATGGCAGTTGATTACGAACTTGTTTGCCGCCGGGGTGAACTCGGCCCTCTGCTGACTGCGGCTTTTCTCGCCGGCAGTGGTGATTGCCGTATTCTGGTATTGCCGTCCCGTCTGCCGGAAAATGCCCATCCGAAGTTTCTGGTGCCCGTATTGCGCGGTTATCCGGCGGAGTTGTTGGCGCGGCTGGTCAACCTCGAAGTCGTCCCCGACAATCTGTTGAGCTGGCGGAAAAATGATTTCTGCGCTTTCTGGTCACGAATCGGGAGAGAGGCTGCGGAAAGGGATTTGCAGGCTGTTTTCAGCTCGGCCGCACCTGAAGCCATGGCTTGGGCGCAGTTGGAGCGTCTCTGGACCATGCTCGACGAGTGCATGCGTAAAGGCCTGGAGATGCCGGTTTCATCTCTGTCAGGTAGTGGACGGATGCTCTGGCTGGTGGTGCAAAACGAACTTTTGCGGGAAAGTCGCAATCTTAAGCTTTCGCACTGGTTGTCAGACTCCGGTATTCCGGCCGCCGAGCGTGATTTCTGGCGGGCGCTGGTTCCCCTGGTGACCCTGGCCCGTTTCACTGATCCGCCTCTGCTGGCATTCGCTTACGGCATCATGGCCCTGGCGGCTCCAGCCGGATGGTTGGCGGTGGATCGTCTCGAAGCCCATCTCTGTCGTTATCTGCATTCTCGCGGGGCGGAGTTTGTCGAGGATGACTGGTCTCCGGTATTTGACGGGAAATGGTATGTCGGGGTAGGGAACAACCGGAAAGTCAGTCGCCGTTCTACGGTTTTTCTGGCTGACAGCAACCCCGTCAACCTGTTGTGCGAGGTCGAAAGCAGGTTGCAGCGTCGTGATTTCAGGCGACAGTTTGTACTCGCGACTCAGGGCTTTGCCGCCGCCTGCAGTCCGAGTAAATCGCGCCCGGAAACCCGTGAAGGGCTTTACCATCTGGAGTGTCCGGTGTCCGGAGAGCCTTTGTCCGGCAGCCGTCTTTTTTATAATAATGATTTTTCCGTCCCGGAGCATAATCTCAGGCTGGAACACGGCTGGCAGCCGCTTTCCGGCGGAGCCGCTTTTCCGGAAAGCGGATGTTGGGGATGGGAACCCAAACTGCCGGCTATGATGGGAGGAGGATTCCTGCCGCTGCGCTGCGGGTTCATGCGTTTTTACCAGGTCGGCTGGCACAACCTGCCGGGTTTGGGTTTCGGGGGACTGGTCTACAGTGCCTGGCAGGTGGCGAGGACGGTCTGGACCCATGATCTGCAGCGCCGGGCGGATGATCTCATGGGCGGTCAGCAGCCTTCTGCCTCTAAGCCCGATAATGAAATTTGTGGAGGAAAAAGTGCTTAATTCACTCGATATCATTCTGATTATTATTATTCTGGGTACCGCTTTTCTGGGAACTCTCCGGGGGATTTTGGCTGAAATTCTAGGCTTGGTCGGGATCCTGGTCGGAATTTTTCTGGCTTCGCATTACGGCAATGCGGCCACCGCCGCCATGGAGCCGATCTTCCGTAATCCCGAATTGAGTTTCTTTATCGCTTTCCTGGGACTTTTCGTCTTCGGCATGGTGGCTTTTTTCATCTTTCGCCTGATGCTCAAATCCGCCATGGCGGACGGTACTCCGGGTGCTTTGAGCCGGATGCTGGCCGCTCTGCTGGGGGCTGGTAAGGGAATCATCATCATTTCCGTAGTGCTGTTTCTGGTGATTTTTCTCTGGAGTCCGGAAAACTCTTTCACCTCCGGTTCCCGGCTGGTTCCCCGTTTTCTGCCCTATTGCGGCGGTATCGTCAACCTGTTGCCGGAAAAAATGCGCTCGCCGTTGCGGGATTACCTTGATGATCTTAAACCGACTGCGGCTAAAGAAGGAGAAGTCTAGTTGCAAAAACGAACTTTCCCCGGGAAAACAGCGCTTTTGATCTTCTCTTTGGCGGTCGTAATGACGTTTGTCTGCTGGCGGGCGCCCGGATATTCGGCGGTTGTCGTGGAGACCGTCAACGGTCGGGCGGTGCTCGACGGCGGGGTTGAAAAGGCTCGTAACGAAGCGGTGGCTGCGGCCCTGCAGGAGGCTTTGAACCGTTACATCTTTACCGAAAAAGGGGTCAGCCGCCGGTTTGAAAAGGAGATCACCGAAAACATCATCAAACGGCCCAACCGTTTCATCATGAGTTACGAGATCCAGAGCGAGCGTCCTTTGGGAGATCTTTACCTGGTGGAGCTCAAGGTCGAACTCCAGGAGGAGGCGCTGAACGCCGCCCTGGAGAAGATCGAAAAGCCTCGGAAACGTATGGTCAAGCGATTGGTCCTGGCGGTTCTGCCGCCTTTGTCGGGAAACGATGAGGAAGCGGTTGCCGCGGCTCTCGACCCTGAAGTCGATGCCGCCGCCCCGGTACTGGAAACCTCGTTGCTCTACCGTACTCTGCGGAGTGAACTGGCGGTTTACGGATTTGAGCTGACGCGCTCCGGCCCATTTACTCCCGACCTCGAAACCATGCTTTCCCGCACTCTTAAGCGGTCCGGGGAATGGAACGACGATGAACAGAAGATCGATCCCGACTGGTTCAAAGGACTGCTGGCCGGTGATCTTGTCATCGTCATCAGATCGAGTCCGGCCCGGGAGGAGAAGGTTGTCTCCCTCGGGAAGTCATTCTGGAAAGGCCGGGCCGAGATGGCTTTCGTCGATATGAAAAACGGCCTGGTTACCCATCTGCCACCAGTCGCGGCCAAAGTCATAGAGCCCGATTATGTCAGCGGGCTCAAGGCTCTGACCCGGTCCTTGACCGAGAAGGTGAAAAGCGCCTGTCTGGATCGCCTGTTGCGCGATTATGTCATGCCGGAGACTCGCGAAACCGTGCTGATGCTGGAATGTCGCGGGTTTCGCAGTCCGGCCGATTTCGAACTTCTGCGCCAGCGCCTGGAAAATCTGCGGATCGTCAGGGAGGTTTCTCTGGTGGGGCTGGCGGCGGGTCAGTTGGAGCTGCAACTCCGGCTCCTGGTCAATGCCGAGGCCCTGCTGGAGTGGCTCAACAATTTCCAGGATCCGGAATTCGCCGGTCGTCTGTCGGCCTACAGCCTCGATTCCAAGGCACAATATATCGTAGTTTCAGCCGATTATGCTGACCGCCCGGATTGATGCCTCTTTAGCGCGATTGTTCGATCTCAGCGGCGGTCGGGAGCTGTGGATAGCCTGTTCCGGAGGGCTCGATTCCATGGCTCTTGTTGATCTGGTCTGCAATCTTTCCCGTTACCGCCGGCGAGCGGCCGGGGTTCTCCACTTCAATCACGGTTTGAGGAAAGGGGCTCGTGATGATGAACTGCTGGTGGCCGCCGGCGCCCGGCGTTTGGGCCTGGTGCTGCTTCTCGGCCAGGGCCGTAAACTCTTGGAGACCGCCCAGAAAACCGGACATCTCTCCCTGGAGACCGCAGCCAGGAACGCCCGCTACGCATTCTTCAGGCATTTTCTGGAAACTAGGCCCCAGGCCCTGTTGCTGACCGCGCATCAGGCCGATGACCAGGCCGAAACCATTCTGATGAACCTGATGCGCGGTGCCGGGCTCCGGGGCGTGAAAGGCATTCCGTTTCGTCGGGGACGGATCGGCCGGCCGCTGTTGGAGATCACCCGGGCCGAGTTGGCCGCCTATGCCGCCGAACGGAAGATCATCTATCGCGAGGATCCCAGCAACCGGGACAAGAGTTTTTTCCGCAACCGGATCCGCCACGAACTGATGCCGGTGATCCGTCGTCTGGGGGATCCGGGTTTGGTCGCCAGGTTGTCGGCCGCCGGCCGCCGTCTGGCCCTGGATCTGGAATTCATCGATCGTCAACTCGCCGATTATCTGGAACTGCTGGTGCCTGAAGACGATGGGGTTTCGGTTTCCCGGAAAATCTTGCGGGAGCTGCCGGAAGCTTTGCGATACCATTTTTTGGGTGCCATGTTGCGGCGGGCCGGCGCCCGCCGCCAGGTGCCGGCCCGGGTGCTGGAAGATCTGGAGGCTTTGTTGGCGGGGCGGCGGGAAAGCCGTTATGACTTGGGTGCCGGCCTGGTTTTCCGGGCCGGGCCGGAAAAGGTTTTTATCGGTTTCAAGGCTTCATCACCGGTTGAATCGCGTGAGCTTTCCGGGTATCGCTGCGAGATTCCGGATTTTGGAGAATACCGGTTGCCGGGGGAGCTGGGAGTGCTCGGGCTTAAAGTGTTTTCCGGCAACGGTATGCCGCTGGGCCGCAACCGGAATGGTGAGGGTATGCAAGGCCCGGGAAATACTGAAATCGTCGATGGGGAAAAGCTGCTTTTTCCCCTCGAGATCAGAAACTGGACCCCCGGCGACCGTTTCCAGCCGCTGGGCCTGGAAGGACATAGCCGGAAAGTGAAAAAGCTGTTTGCCGAAAACGGTCTGACCCGGCAGCAACGCTTGCGGCAGCCGTTGCTGGTCAATGGTTCCGGCGAGATCATCTGGGTTGTGGGGCGGCGGCTCGACCATCGTTTTCGTCTGACTGCTACAACCCGATGCCCGGTGGCATTGACCTTCCGGCCGGGAGACTAGCCAGTCATCGCCGCTTGGTGGCAGCTGCGAAATTGCACGAAAGGCACGAAACGGATGGATTTCGTTTTTTGTGGTTTTTCGCGACCTTTCGTGGCTGTTAGTACTTTACAGGTCATTTTCTGCACAAAAAAACAAGCAAAAATCAGCAGAAAATGTTCTGATATGGGTACTTTTATATTTGCGGGCCGTGAAAGCCTGCTTGGGTTTTGGGGACCTGTCCCCGCATTAGTACTATTACGAGACTGTTTTTTTGTTTGAAAAGCCAGAGAAGGCTTTGAATTTGCACCGGCGGCAAGACAATTAAAGCGGTAAAAAGAATATTGAGCCACGGAAGATATAGAATTCACTGAGATTTTGCGTTGTTCGGGGTTAATGGAAGTTTGTGGTATCAAACATCGGAATACTAGATGGGGAAAAGCATGATAGGAAGTGCGCCCGATAAAATTGCCGAGGCGGCGGCTCTGCTGAAAGCGGCTGGCGGCCGTTGCGTGGTCCTGACCGGGGCCGGGATCTCGGTAGCCAGCGGGATTCCCGCTTTCCGGGGCAGTCAGGGACTCTGGGACCGGTACGATCCCTTTGTCTATGCCGAGATCGGCAGCTTCCGGCGCCAACCGGAGAAATCCTGGGAGATGCTGGTAGAGATGTTGCAAGTGATCGAAAAGGCCGTGCCCAATCCCGCCCACAAGGCCTTGGCGGAGCTCGAGAAAAGAGGCCTGGTGGAGAGGATAATCACCCAGAATGTCGACAGCCTGCACCAGGCTGCCGGCAGCCGCCGGGTGATCGAGTTCCATGGTTCCAATCGGGATCTGGTCTGTCTCGACTGCGCTTATCGCTGGGCCGGTTTCGAGCTCTCCCAGGCTTCAGAACTGCCGCCGCGCTGCCCCGAGTGCGGCAGTATCCTCAAACCCGACGTGGTTTTTTTCGGCGAAGCGATTCCGCCGACCGCCCTGGAGGAAGCGACCCGGGCGGCGGAGAACGCCCGCCTGATGCTGGTGGTCGGGACCTCGGCCAATGTCTACCCGGCGGCCGATATGCCGAAGCTGACCAAGCGGGCCGGCGGCAGAGTTCTGGAGATCAATTTGGAAAAAACACCTTTGACCGGGCCGGTGGCCGATCTGACCATTTTCCGGCCGGCCGACGAGGTTCTGCCGCTGTTGCTGGAGATGTTGTGAGTTATATTCTCGGGCAGGGTGAATGTGGCGTTATGCTCCGGATCGATCCGATCGGGGGAGTGAGCGGCGATATGTTTCTCGGCGCTTTTCTCGATCTCGGTCTGCCTCCTGAGATCCTGCGGCGCAACCTGGCGGAGATCGGCCTGGGAGAGCGGTTCGGGATGTCTCTTGCCGAGGTTTCCCGACACGGGATCCGGGCCGTAAAAGTCGATTTTCCCGATCTGCCCGGGGCCCGGTCCCATCCGGCGCCGAAGGATTTGTCCGGGGTCTGCGCACTCCTGGAAGGTTCGGGATTGCCGGAGCCGGTGCGTTCCATGAGTATCGGCATCTTTCATCTGCTGGCCCAGGCCGAGGCCCGGGTGCATGGGAAAAATCCGGCCCAGGTGCATTTTCACGAGGTCGGAAATTACGATACCCTGGCCGATATAGTCGGAGCGGCGACCGCCCTGGAGTGGTTGCGACCGGAGCGGGTCGCGGCCCGGCCGGTTCCCCTGGGGGCCGGCTTTGTTGATTGCGCTCACGGGCGTTTGCCGTTGCCGGTGCCTGCCACCGCGGTTTTGCTCGAAGATCTCGAAGTGGAACAGACCGATATCGCGGCGGAGCTGGCGACCCCGACCGGGGCGGCGATCTACCGTTATCTGCGGGAGAATTTCGCCCCTCTGGAGGATGCGGATTTCCGTCTGCTCGAATCGGGTTATGGCGCTGGCAGCCGGGAGCTGGCCGCAAGGCCCAATCTCCTGCGTCTGTTTTGCGGCCGCATCATGGAGACGCGGCCGGTGCCGGAGAAAAACCTTTCGCCGGAAGTTTTCCGGCGCGAAACGGTCGCGGTGCTTGTCACCCTGATCGATGATCTGAGCCCGGAGAAGTTCGCCGGGCTCGCCGAACGCCTGCGGGTTGCCGGCGCTCTTGAGGTCTGCAGCCGTCCGACCCAGATGAAGAAGGGCCGGCTGGGGATGGAGCTGGAGATCATCTGTCGGCCCAAGCAGGAGACGGAGCTGGTGGAACTGCTCTTTACCCGGAGCCCGACCCTGGGGATTCGGCGCCGTTTGGAGGAACGTTATCTCCTGGAAAGGGAGCAGCATCTTTTTACGACCTCGTTCGGCGAGATCCGGGGCAAGCTGGCCCGTGATCTTGGGGGGCGGGTCATGAATTTCAAACTGGAGTCAGATGATATCGAAAGTCTGGCGGAGAAACACGGTCTTTCTTCTGCCCGGATCGAGGCCCTGCTGCTGGCCGAGATCGATAAGTCAGCCTATAAAATAACTCCTTTTCCGGTTGCCCGCCCGTCGGGCAGTTCCGGGTCGGTCAGGAAAATGAATCCGCACCGGGGAAAAGACTTTCGCGAAGGCGCGAAGCCGCGAAAAGGAGAGAAATAATGAACGCCGGGGAGGCTTCGGCGATCGTTGCGAACCCGGACCGTCTCACCCGGAGAAAGCGACGCAGGGTCAGCAACCATTCAGACTTCGCGGCTTCGCGTGAAGTCGGCCGAAGTGTCCTGTGTTGTAGTTGTTACGAAATCATCAACTTTACATCTTGTACTATAAAACCTTATTTTCAGGTAACCATATGGCTAAAATAGATTTTATCCGCAATATCGGCATCGCCGCCCATATCGATGCCGGCAAAACTACTATAACCGAGCGCATTCTCTATGCCACGGGTAAAACCCACAAGCTCGGTGAAGTCCATGAAGGGACTGCGGTCATGGACTGGATGGATCAGGAGCAGGAGCGCGGCATCACCATCACCTCGGCCGCGACCAACTGTGCCTGGAAAAAGCACACGATTACGATTATCGATACCCCCGGCCATGTCGATTTCACGGTCGAAGTGGAACGCAGCCTGCGGGTCCTGGACGGGATGATCGCGGTTTTCTGCGCCGTTGGCGGGGTCGAACCCCAGTCGGAGACAGTCTGGCGCCAGGCCGACCGTTACCAGATCCCCCGGATCATCTTCATCAACAAGATGGATCGTCTGGGCAGTAATTTCGCCGGGGTCGTCGCCCAGTTGCAAGAAAAGCTCGGGGCTCGCCCGGTGCCGCTGCAGCTGCCGATCGGCAGCGAAGCCGAGTTCCGGGGAGTGGTCGATCTGTTGCGGGAAAAGGCTCTGTTCTGGGAGAACGATCAGGAACTCGATTTTCGCGAGGATGAAATTCCGGCCGCCATGGCGGCCGCGGTCGAGGAGGCCCGGCAAGTGTTGTTCGAGGCGGTAGCCGAGGGTGATGATGAACTGCTGGAACTCTTTCTCGAAGGGGAAGCGCTGCCGGAAAGCCGGGTCAGGGAGGTGCTGCGCCGTCAGACCATCGCCGGTGACCTGGTGCCGGTATTCTGTGGCAGCGCCCTGAAAAACAAAGGCATTCAGCCTTTGCTCGACGCCGTGGTCGACTATCTGCCCTCGCCGGCCGAGGTGCCTCCGGTCGTTGGCCGCCATCCCGAGAGCGGGGCCGAGGAGGTTCGCGAACCCCGCAATAACGAGCCTTTCTGCGCTCTGCTCTTCAAGGTTTCGATGATGGAGGGGAGGCGCCTGGTTTTTTTGCGGATCTATTCCGGGAGCCTGAGTGCCGGCCAGGAGATATTCAACCCCCGTCTGAAGAAGAAGGAGAAGGTCGCCCGTCTTTTCCAGATGGAGGCGCAT